>DATJUU010000077.1:0-2628 GCA_035502155.1 Opitutaceae bacterium | reverse complement strand
CCTCGAGCTTGAGGCAAAGGGCCCGGCCAACGCGGTCGTCGCCGCGGATCTCGCCGGCCTCGTCAACTGCTTCTCGGACCTCGCCTGCGTGCAGGCCGCGAGTGCCGCCGGCGAATGCGGCCGCCTCTGCGCCGAGTTGGTCTACGGCTACAACGCCACCGACACCTGCTCGGCGGACGGCTGCTGCGCCCAGGGTCCGGCGGCCGCGGCGCTCGCGCCGTTCGCGGAGCTGCGCCGCAAGGTGGACGCCTGTCTCGCCGGTTCGCGCCTCGCCAAGGACCGCGCGGCCGAGGCGCTGGCGCACGTGATGATTCCCGAGGCGCTCGACTATCCGGCGTGATGAACCTCACGCAAAGCCGCGAAGCCGCAAAGGTCTTCCCCATGAATACATCCCCCATGGACAAGAGTCATCAGACGGAGAATGAAATCTCCCGCGAAATCGTTGATGCTGCCTATCATGTTCACCGGAAACTGGGTCCGGGGCTTCTCGAATCCGTCTACGAGACCGTCTTGGCGTATGAACTGGCGAAACGCAGGTTGACGGTGGCGCGACAACTGCCGGTGCCGATCATCTACGAGGATCTGCGATTCGACGAAGGCTTCCGAGCCGATCTGATGATCGGCGGGAAAGTCATTGTGGAGCTGAAATCAGTCGAACAAATCGCCCCTGTGCACCTGAAGCAGCTCCTGACCTATCTCCGGCTGGCCGACAAACGACTGGGCCTGCTGGTGAACTTTGGGGCGCCGATAATCAAAGACGGAATTCGCCGCCTCGTAAATGGACTTAAGGAATGACCGATGACGTTCTACCTCACGCAAAGATGCCTGGACGCTTAGGCGTCCGATCACGACGCATTCTTACTTCGCGTCTTTGCGTCTTTGCGTGAGCACCAATCCTGATCCGCCGTCCGTCGTCGACCGCCCGACCATGGCGGTCGACATCGTCTGCGTCGGATTCGGGCCCGCCATGGGCGGATTTCTGACGACGCTGGCGCCGAAGCTGGTGAAGGCGGACGGCACGCCGGCTTTCGCGAGCGCCGCCGCGCCCGGCCTGCCGCCGCAGGTGCTCTGCTATGAGCGCGCCGACGACCTCGGCTTCGGGGTGTCAGGCGTCGTGACACCAGCGCGGAGCCTGCGGGCGAGTTTTCCGGACCTCGATCCGGCGCAGATTCCCATGGCCGCACCGGTGCAGGACGAGCAGGTCGCCTACCTGCTCGACCCGATCGGCGCGAGCCGCCGCTCCGCGCCCCTGCGCGCCGCCGACGCGCTCATCCGGGCTGTCGGCGGGTTGCTGCCGTTCGAACACGAGGCCTTGACCCTGCCGTGGATCCCGCCGTTCCTGCGCAAGCACGACGGCCTGGTGCTCTCCATGGGCCAGTTCATGCAGTGGGTCGGCGCGCAGGTCGTGGGCAGCGGCACGGTCCAAGTCTGGCCCGCCATGCCGGTGGCGGGACCCTTGATTGAGGATGACAGGGTCGCCGGCGTGCGCCTCCTCGACCAGGGCGTCGACAAACAGGGCCGGCCCGCCGGGGGCTTCACGCCGGGCATGGACATTCGCGCGGCGCTGACTGTGGTGGGTGACGGACCTGTCGGACCCGTCGGCCGCCAACTGGATGAACATTTCGGCCTGCCGTCCGGCCACCATCAGCACGACTGGGCCATCGGCATGAAGATGGTCGTCGACCTCCCCGGGCGCTGCACGCTCGAGGCCGGCACCGTCCTGCACACGTTCGGCTATCCCGAACCGGAGATCTTCGGCTTTCTCTACGTCCATCCCGGCCGGATCGCGTCGCTGGGCATCTTCGTGCCGTCGTGGTTCGACAACCCGACGCGCACCGCCTACCGCTACCTGCAACACTGGATGCTGCACCCGTATCTGTGGCGCCACCTCGAGGGCGGCAGGCTGCGGTCGTGGGGCGCCAAAACCCTCCAGGAATCCGGCCGGCGCGGCGAGCCGCATTTGGCCGGCGACGGCTTTGCCCGCATCGGCGAGGGCTCCGGCAGCACCAACGTCCTGACCGGCTCCGGCGTAGACGAGGCGTGGGCCACCGGCGCGCAGCTCGCCGAGGCGGTGCTCGAGTTGCTGCGAAACGGCAAGCCGTTCACCCGCGAGAACCTCGAGCAGACCTACGTCCGGCGCCGGCGCGGGAGCTGGGTCGACCGGGAGGGTCGCGCGGCGGAAAACGCGCGCGACGGCTTCCAGCGCGGCATCGTGGCGGGACTGGTCGGCATGGGCCTGGCCGGTCTCACCGGTGGCCGCCTGCACTGGCCCGGCCGGCCGCTGCCCCCCTGGCGGCGGCTGCCCACCATCGAGCAGTACTATGCCGGGCGCGTCCCGCCGGAGGAGATTGCGCGCCTGCGCATCGAGTGCGCCGTCAAGGGCACGTCGCTGCACGGCGCACTGATGGACCGCGCCGGCTGGCCGGCCATCCCCTTCGACGGCCAGCTCCTCGTCTCCCACCAGGATGCGCTGCTGCTGGGCGGCAAGGTCCAGGCTGCCGCCGGTTACGCCGACCACGTCGTATTCCCACACCCGGCGCTCTGCCGGATATGCTCCGCCCGGATCTGCATCGACGCCTGCTCCGGCCAGGCCATCACGCCCGGACCGGAGGGCGTGCCGGTGTTCGA
>DATJUU010000076.1:0-2000 GCA_035502155.1 Opitutaceae bacterium | reverse complement strand
TCGCCGCCGACGAGGTCCAAGGTGTCGCCGATGAACTGCACGCGCACGGCGCCGGCGGCGTCCACCACGACCGCCGACAGCGTGATCGAGGCTTGGTCGCCGGACTCGTTGCGCACCTGCGCCTCGACGTGCACCTCGGCGGTCTTCGCGGCGAGGTCGATGTGGGCGGGGTAGACGTAGACGCCCGTCGTCTGCAGGTTCTCGTAGAGCGGCAGCGTCTGGTGGATCGGTCCGGTGAGCACCAGCCGCGCGTCGCGGTTGAGGCCGCCGAAGTTGGGGTTGAAGGCCCGGCCCATCCACTCGAACGCCACGCCGGTGCCCTCCTCGCGGTAGTCGGCGCTGTTGTCCACCTTCACCGCCAGCACGTTGTCGGCGTCGCCGAACTTGGCTGTCGCGGTGAGGTCCAGGCCGCAGGGCGTGACGCCATTCTCGAATTTGCCGATGGCGGCGCCGTTGAGATAGAACCGCGCCGCCTGCTTGAGGCCCTCGAACACGAGGAAGACCTTTCGCCCCATCGCGTCCGCCGGCAGCCGGAAGTGCTTCCGGTACCAGCCGATGCCGGCGTAGGCGCCGCTGCGATCGCCGCCGCCGTGGCTGGCGTAGGCGCGGTAGGTGTCGACGTCGTTCCAGGTGTGGGGAAGGCTGACGGTGGCCCACGCCGAGTCATCGAAACCGGCTTGGTCCGCGCCGGGCGCGTCCTGGCGGATGAACTTCCAGTCGGCGTTGAAGTTGTAGACGGCCCGCGGCGAGGCGGGCGGAACGTAGGGGGCGTCGGCGGCCTGGGCGGGGCGGGGGAGGGCGGCGAGCAGGACGGCGATGCAACAGGGCAGGGGGCGGACGCGGGTCATCGTTCCGGAATCGTCCCGAAAACCGCGGCCCGCGCAAGCGCGGGTTCCGGCGGCCGCGGCCCCCGCACCGCGGACAGAATGGCGCTCCGATTTGAAAATGCGCGCGGCATCGATTGCTTCATGGGCCGGGAAAGAAAGGAATCCCCATGGGCCTGATTCTATTGCCGTGGCTGGCGGTTTTCGCGGGCGTGTTTGTCACGACCCTGCTGGTGTTGAAGGGGCGTCCCGATTGGCAGCGGCAGGTCGCGCGGTGCATCCCGTATCTGTTTATTATCGGGGCCATCGGCTACGGCTATGTGGCGGCCCGGATGCCACACGAGAGCGCGCTCGAGCTCGTCCCCAGCCTCACCGTGATCGCGACTTCGCTGGCCCTGGGGATCCGCGGGTTGGTCCGCCAGAAGAAGAGTCCGGTTCCCGCGCCGGCCGGCGACAAGGTCGGAGCCGGGGCGCCGGCCGTCGCCGACTGAGCGACTCCGGCGGCAACCGACTCGTCGCGATCCGCGACGCGATGGTGAAGCTGGGCATGCCCGACGGCTGGTCGCAGAGCCTGGACCGCCTAACCTCCGTGATCGCCCGGTAACGGCCGCCCCGTCCCTTTGCCGCAGGAGTCCGGCCTTGACCGGGTCAGGCCCCGGCGCAACGTAGGCCCGATTCGGTGCCCGATGGTGTAAAGGTAGCACAGAGGACTTTGAATCCTTTAGTCATGGTTCGAATCCATGTCGGGCAGCCACCGGTCTTAGGGGTGGCGTGTACACCCCTAACGAGATTCAGGCATCGTACCGCGATGCTATTCACGAGGGCGTGGACGATCCCAGCGCGCTGGCGAAGTGGCTGCGAAGGGAACTTCGGCGGAGGGGGATAGCAAAGCACCAACGAAGCAGCATAAGAGCAGCATCGCAGCAGTAGCCGAGTAGCGGAGGAGCAGCGGCACAGCAGCTATCGATTTTGCGAATCGGGAAAGAGAATGGTGCTTGGGGGTGCAAAGGCTTTGCCCTCCTTAAGGGATGCCAAGGGGCCCTCCACGCGAAGCCTCGGCCTCGAATCTCCTGCGGCGCAACTCCTCAGCCACCCCGGGGTCACGCCATATTGGCACGGTGGCGCGGTGTTTTTCCTTGGCTCAATTAAATGCATTTCTCGGAGGCCTCAGCGCTG
>DATJUU010000075.1:0-5216 GCA_035502155.1 Opitutaceae bacterium | reverse complement strand
GCTCAGCACGTAGGTGCCGAGGATCACGCGGCGTTTCACCTCGGCGCCGAACCCCTCGGCGCGCGTCTGAAAATACAGGTCCACCGCGTCGGCCGCCTTCGCGGCCCGGTGGCCGTAGCGGACGCCGTCGTAGCGCGCCAGGTTCGAGGAGCACTCGGCGGTGGCGATGATGTAATAGGTCGCGATCGCGTAATCGGCCGCCAGCGGCAGCGACACCTCCCGAATCTCGCAGCCGGCTGCGCGGTAGAACTCGATCGCGGCCCTGACCGCGGCGCCGACCTCGGGGTCCAGCCCCGCGCCGAAATACTCCTTCGGCACGCCCAGCTTCCACCGGCCGGGGGCGGCAACCAACGCCGCCCGATAATCGGGCACCGGCGCCGCGTAGGAGGTCGAGTCGAGGGGATCGTGGCCCGCGATCGCGCCCAGCAGGAGCGCCGCGTCCTCCACCGTGCGGGCAATCGGTCCGATCTGGTCGAGTGAGGACGCGAACGCCACCAGCCCGTAGCGCGACACCCGGCCGTAGGTCGGCTTGAGGCCCACGACACCGCAAAACGACGCCGGCTGGCGGATCGAGCCGCCGGTGTCGGAGCCCAGCGCGAGCGGCATCTCCCCGGCCGCCACCGCCGCCGCCGGCCCACCCGAGCTGCCGCCCGGCACGCGCGCGAGGTCCCAGGGATTCGCCGTCGGCTGGAAGGCGGAGTTCTCCGTCGACGAGCCCATCGCAAATTCGTCCATGTTGAGCCGGCCCCACAGCACGGCGCCGGCTTCGCGCAGCCGGCGCGTGACCGTGGCGTCGTAGGGCGACACGAAGCCGGCCAGCATCCGGCTCGAACACGTCAGCGGCTGACCCTCCACGGCGATGACGTCCTTGAAGCCAATCGGAATGCCGTCCAGCGGTCCCCGCGCCTGCCCCGCCGCCCGGCGCGCGTCGGCCGCGCGGGCCTGGGCCAGCGCGTCGGCCTCGTCGAACGAGTTGAAGGCATGAAGCCGGTCCTCGACCGCCTGGGCGCGGGCGATGAACGCCGTCGTGAGCTCGACCGACGACGCCTTCCGCGCCGCGAGCAGCGCGGCGAGCTCGGTGACAGTCTTAAATGTGAGTTCAGACGACATCAGGCGAAATCGCGGACACGATTGTTTTGCTCGCTACCCGCTACTCACTACTCGCTACTCTCCTTCCACGACCACCGGCACCACGAACATGTCGTCGCGCCGGGCCGGAGCGTTCCGGAGCGCGGCGTCAACCGGCAGCCCGGGACGCGGCGCGTCCTCCGCCCAGACGTTGGTCACGGGAAAGGCGTGCGCGGTGGGTTCGACGCGGGAGACGTCGACCTGCTTGAGCTTTTCGATGTAGGCGAGCACGTCGCCCAGCTGGCGGGCGAAGACCGCCTTCTCCCCGTCGGTCAGCGCGATCCGGGCGAGGTTCGCGACGTAGTCGATGTTGAGGTCGGGTGCGGAGGCCATGAGCGGGCATTATTCAGAAGCCAGGAAGCCATGGAAAGAAATCTCTTGGCTCCACGGCCCCGCACCGACCGCGCCTGTCATCCACCGGTCACGGAGCCAGCGCGGCGGCCGCCGCGTCCTGGAAGACGCGGCGCAACTCGGAGCCGTCCGAGTTGGGCAGGCCGGCGCGCTGGATCATCATGATGTAGATGACGCCGCGCCGCGGGTCGGCCCAGCTTTGCGTGCCGTAGGCTCCCCCGTGGCCGAAGGTGCCGGCTGAAAGCGCGGCGGTCGCGTCTTGCGGCTCGGTCACGATGCAGAAGCCCAGCCCCCACGCCGAGCCCGGCAGGAAACCGGCCTTGAGCCCGGCGGTCTGCTCGCGGGTCAGCTCCGCGACGGTCGCGAGGTGCAGCAGCGGATGGCCGTTGGCCATCCCGCCGTTGAGCAGCATCTGGTAGAATTTGGCCACGTCCGCGGCGGTGGAGAAGAGCCCGGCCCCGCCGAGCGCCGGCCGCTGCCGGTCCGTGACCGCGCCACCGTACATGTAGTAGATCGTCGCGGGCTCGAGCCGGCCGGTCGCCGGATCGCGGCCGTAGCTGGTCGCCAGCCGCGCCTTGTCCGCCGGCGACGGCCAGAAGGTCGTGCTCTTCATGCCGAGCGGATCGAACAGCCGTTTCTGCATGAACTCGGCAAAGGGCATGCCGCTGACGACCTCGACGATCCGGCCGAGCGCATCGATGCCGGCGGTCGAATACGCCCAGCGCGAACCCGGCTGGAATTTGAGCGGCTCGCGGGTCATCGACTTCACCATCTCGGCCAGCGTCCAGTGCGGGCCGTAGGCCACGTATTCGCCCAACCCGCTGGTGTGCGTAAGCAGATCGTGGATCGTCACGGGCCGTGCCGGGCGCACCAGCTCCCGTCGCTCCGGGGTCTGGGAGTCCAGCACCCACAGGTCGCCGTACTCCGGCAGGTACTTCTCCACCGGATCGTCGAAACCGAGCTTGCCCTCGTCCGCGAGCATCGCCACCGCCGCGGCCGTCATCGGCTTGGTCATCGAGGCGATCCAGAAGAGGTCATCCGGCTTCATGGCCCGGCCGGAAGCGAGGTCACTCTTGCCGACGGCTGCCAGGTGCAGGATGTGATCCCTGGTTGCGACCAGCGTGACCGCACCGGCGATCTCGCCTTGGTCGACGAACTCCTGCATCTTCTTTGGGATCGCGTCGAACTTGTCTTGGGCAGACAGGGTTGCTGCTTGAACCAAAGCAACCACAAGGAGTTGCGCCGGTGGGGTGAGGCGGAAGGGGTGCATTCCCTTTCTTGTGTGGCGACCGCCTCCCCAGAGCAACCACTTTGGTATTTGAAACTTGTTTGCATGCCCGACAAAAGTTTCTACGCTTTGGTGCCAATAAGATGCAGTTCCAGCTCCAGTGCTTGGCGTTGGGCGGTTTCCCATCGGTCAAAGCTGCGCCGAAGTTGAACGCCGTAAAGATAGGCGTGACGGCGGCCTTGCTGGCCGCGCTGCTGGCTGGAAGCGCCTCTGCCCAGACCATCGTCTCGTTCAATGGCTTCGCGTCTCACACCGGACTGACGATCAATTCGTCCGCGAGCGTCACCTCCACCACGGATGGCAGCGTCCTTCGACTTGTCTCCGCCCCAAACCTCGATCAGGCGGGGAGCGTCTTTACCAACAGCTTGGTCAACGCCAGCGGATTTAGCGTCGCCTTCGATTTCCGAATCACCAACCCCGGAGGCATCAGTGATAGCTTCGGCGAAACTGGAGCTGATGGTCTGACCTTTGCGCTGCAAACGGTCGCGCCGACTAAAGTTGGCGGGCTCGGCCTTGACCTCGGCTACGGTGGAATCAGCAACAGCATCGCGGTCGAATTCGACACCTTCTACAACTCCGGCTATGATCCGACCACCGGCGGCAGCAACCATGTCGCCGTTGACCTCAACGGGAGTGTGAGTTCCGCATCGAATGCGGTGGGAATCACCCCGCGATTCGACAATGGGACGATGTGGACCGCCTGGGTCGACTACAACGGGACGGTGCTTGAAGTGCGGCTAAGCGACAGCGGAGTACGCCCCACCAATCCGACGCTTTCCTACACGGTCAACATCCCCAGTACCATTGGAGCGAGCAGCGCGTACTTTGGATTCACCGGGGGCACGGGCTCCGCCTACTCCAACGAGGACGTCATCGACTGGGCGTACTCGCCCACCTTCGTTTCCGGCGGCATCAACACGCCGCTCTCCATCCCCGAGCCGGCGACATACCAGCTGATCCTGGCGGGCGGGGCGCTGCTCTTGCTGCGCCGCCGGCAATTCCGCCTGATGCATTGACCGGGCGGCGGCCCGGTTCGGGTCCCTGCGATTTGCCGGCGCCTCAAGGCGCCACCGGCGTTCCGCCGTGCCTACGCCCGCACACTCAGACGGCCGTCGGCCGTGACATCCTGCTGGATCTTGGCGAACGCGGCGTTGACCTCGTCGTCGGTCAGCGTCCGGTCGGCGGCGCGGAAGACGAGCGCGATGGCCAGACTTTTCTTTCCATCCGGCAAACCCCGCCCCTGGTAGACGTCGAACACGGCCACGTGCTCGACCGCGAACGCGGAGCCCGCGACCCGGCGGGCCGCCTGCTCGAGCTTCCGGCGCACTTCCTCGGCGGGTGTCGCCGCGTCGACCACGAGCGCGAGATCGCGCAACACCGGCGGGTACGGACTGAATTCCTGGTAGCGGCGCGGCTTCAGGCCGCCCGCCAGTTTCTCGGGCAGGAGGGCGAAGATGCCGGCCAGCACCCGGCCCTCGATGCCCAGGCTGCGGACCATCGCCAGGTTCATCAGGCCGAATCGCGCCTGGAAGCCGTCGACCGCCAGCGTGCCCACGGCGGCCGAATGGCCCTCCTGCCAGCCAAGGTAGGGACCGGTGACCGGCGTGCTCGTCCGCGCCGCCAGGTCGATCCCGGCCTGGGCCGCCAGGATGTGCACGCGGTTCTTCACCGTGTAGAAATCAGCGGGCGGCCGCGGCAGCCATTGCCGCGCCGCCTCCTTCGTCTGCGCCTCGAGGAAGCCCACGGCGGCGCACTCGTACACCTGCCCGTTGTCCTCCATGAACACCCGCCCCGTCTCGAAGAGGCGCGTCGCGCCCGTGCCGCGCGACTGGTTCAGCTTGAGCGACTCGAGCAGCCCGGCCAGCAGCGAGGGCCGCAGGTGCGACTGGTCGGCGACAAACGGGTTGGCCAGGGCAAGCTCCTGCCCGGCCGTGGCCGAGATCCACTGCCCCACCTCCGCCGCCGAGCGCAGCGTGTAGTTGACGCATTCGTGGAAGTGCTGCCCGACCAGATAGTCGGTCACCTTGCGGTTGAAGACGACGACCGGCGCATCCTGGCCGAGATAACCGGGCGCCTGCACCGTGCCCGCGGGGATGCGGTCCGTGCCGTAGAGGCGCAGGATTTCCTCCACCAGGTCGATCGGGCGGTCGAGGTCACCGCGCCAGCTGGGAATCGACACGGTCCACTGCGGCCGGCCTTCGGCGGTGGTCTCGTCGCGGACGATGGGCAGGTCGAGCGCCTCCAGCGCCTCCTTCATCTCCCCGTCGGCGACGGCGAACCCGAGGTGGCGGCGGACGAAATCGGGCGTGAGCGTGATCTCGCTCTTCCAGGGACGGTCCTCGCCGACCTTGTAGACGGGGCCGACCACCCGCCCGCCGGCCGTTTCGAGAATGAGATCGATCGTCCGGTGGGCATCCTCCAGCAGCGTGTGCGGGTCGACCCCGCGCTC
>DATJUU010000074.1:0-22906 GCA_035502155.1 Opitutaceae bacterium | reverse complement strand
ACGACGCGGGTTGGTGAGGGCGAGAGGGCCCGGAAATGAGAGAATCGGAGAATGGGATGATGAGGGACCGAACGGCCGGTGCCCGTCCATTATTCTCCCGCCCAATCCTCCCATTCCTTCGTTTTCCCATTATCTTTTTATTCTGAGGCCATGACCTTCGAATTCGCCACCGCCACCCGCATCGTCTTCGGGGCCGGGGCGCTGCGCGAGGCCGGCCCCGCCGCCCGCGCGTTCGGCCGCCGCGCATTCGTTGTCACCGGCCGGCAGTCGGACCGCGCGGCCCCCCTGCTCGAAACGCTGGAGGCCGCGGGCGTCGCGGCGACGGTGTATGCCCTCACCGGCGAGCCGACCACCGGGGCGATCGCCGCCGCGACCGCGCAGGCGCGCGCCGCCGGCTGCGAGCTGGTCGTCGGCTGCGGCGGCGGCAGCGCCCTCGACGCCGCCAAGGCGGTATCGGCCCTGCTCACGAACCCGGGCAATCTCCTCGATTATCTGGAGGTGGTCGGCCGCGCGCAGCCGCTCATTCGTGCCGCCGCGCCCTGCGTCGCCATTCCCACCACGGCGGGCACCGGCGCCGAGGTCACGCGCAACGCGGTCCTGCTCTCCCCCGCCCATCGCGTGAAGGTCAGCCTGCGCAGCCCGCTGATGCTGCCGCGGCTCGCGCTGGTCGATCCCGAGCTGACCCTCGGCCTGCCGCCGGCGCTGACGGCGAGCACCGGACTCGATGCGCTCACCCAGCTCATCGAGCCCTATGTTTCCTGCCGCGCGAACCCGCTCGCCGACGGGATCTGCGTCGAGGGCCTGCGCCGGGCGGCGCGCGGCCTGCGGGCCGCGTTCCACCACGGCGGCGACGCCGCGGCGCGCGAGGACATGGCGCTGGCGAGCCTGTTCGGCGGGCTCGCGCTGGCCAACGCCGGCCTGGGCGCAGTGCACGGGTTCGCGGCGCCGATCGGCGGGACGTTCGCAGCGCCGCACGGCGCCGTGTGCGCCGCTCTGCTTGCGCCGGTCATGGAGGCGAATCTCGCCGCCGCCCGTGCGCGCCAGCCCGGCGGCGGGACACTCCGGCGCTACACCGAGATCGCCCGCCTGCTGACCCAGGATCCGGACGCTGATGCCGACGCGGGCGTGCGCTGGGTGCGGACGCTGGTCGCCGAATTGCGGATCCCGCCGCTCGGTACGTATGGCATCGCGGCGACTGATGTTGATTCGATCGTCGGACAGGCTGCCAAAGCCAGCAGCATGAAGGCAAATCCGCTGCCGCTCACCGCCGCCGAGTTGGCCGGTGCCCTGCGGCAGGCGCTCTGAACCGCCTGGGCGGCCGACTGGCTCACTTGGTGATCACGCCCTCGGCCTGGAGTTTCTGCACCTTGGGCCGGATGACGAAGGCGCAATAGCCCTGGTCGGGATGCTTGGCGAAATAGTGCTGGTGGTAGTCCTCGGCCGGCCAGAACTTCTTCAGCGGCTCGATCTGGGTGACGATCGGCCGGCTGAGCTCCGCCTGGGCGGCGCGCTCGGAGGTCTCGGCCGCCGCCTTCTGCGCGTCGTCGAGATAGAAGATCGCCGAGCGGTACTGCGGGCCCTCGTCCGCGCCCTGCCGGTTGAGGCTCGTCGGGTCGTGGGCGTTCCAGAACACGTCGAGAAGATGCGCGTAACTGACCTGCGCGGGGTCGAACTCGATCTGCACGGCCTCGGCGTGCCCGGTCGTGCTCGTGCAGACCTCCTCGTAGGTGGGATGGTCGACGTGGCCGCCGGTGTAGCCGTTGACCACGGCCACGACGCCGGGCACGCGCTCGAACACGGCCTCCATGCACCAGAAGCAGCCGCCGGCGAAAACCGCGTATTCCGTCTTTTTGTCCATGGGTTTGTTCTCTCCGGCGGCCGGAAACGCCGGGGCGGCGAGTCCCAGGACGGCCAGGAGCAGGAAAATGGTCTTCATCGTCCGTGAGAGACGGAAACCAGCCCGCGCATTCCCGCAAGGCGCCCGGCGGGAGCGGGGCCGTGGCGCGGCGTCACACCACCGGGTGCAGCCGCGCGCCCCCGTTCAGGATCTCCGCGAGCGCGAGACGGTACTCGTCGAGGTCGTGACGGGAGAAGCAGACAAACGTCACCTGGCGCGGCAGGGTGTGCTGCTCGAGAAAGGCGCGGGTCGTGCGCAGTGCGATCCGGCAGGCCAGCGCGATCGGATAGCCGTAGATGCCGGTGCTGATCGAGGGAAACGCCACCGAGGCGAGCTCCTTTTCCGCCGCCAGCTCCAGCGAGGCGCGGTAGCAGGAGGCGAGCAGGTCCGGCTCGTCCGCG
Source organism: Opitutaceae bacterium (assembly GCA_035502155.1). Taxonomy (GTDB): domain Bacteria; phylum Verrucomicrobiota; class Verrucomicrobiia; order Opitutales; family Opitutaceae; genus Fen-1467. The sequence continues at coordinate 20,608 of DATJUU010000074.1, read as the reverse complement.
GCGCCGCCGCGCCAGACCGGGCCGACGGTGTGGATGACGTATTTGGCCGGCAGCTTGTAGCCGCGGGTGAGCTTCGCCTGCCCGGTGGGGCAGCCGCCGAGCTGGCGGCATTCCGCCTGCAGTTCCCGCCCCGCCGCCCGGTGGATCGCGCCGTCGACGCCGCCACCCCCCGACAGGGATTCGTTGGCCGCGTTCACGATGGCGTCGACGGCGAGCGTGGTGATGTCGCCCTGGACGATGGAGATGGAATCCGGCATGAACCAATACCTTTAGGGCACGGCCTTTGCCGACGCAACGGGCCGCGGCGTTTCTTACAAATGTTTGAGAGAATTCGTCCCCGGCGCGGGAGTCTTGACTTTTTGCCGGGCCCCCGCTTCCTCACCGCCCGCTCATGGAATCCTCCCGCCCGGCGTCCCTGTCCCGTCTCGGCCTCGTCCTCGTGGTCGTTGTCGTCGTCACGCTCTGCCGCGCGCCGCGAGGGTTCTGATCGCCAACTCGAATTTGCCCCCTCCGGTGCCGCGCACCGGAGGGGGATTTTTTTGCCCCGCCGGTTCGCCGCCCCGGGGCGGGCTCCAACCCTGAACCACCATGAAGATCACCGGAGCCCAACTGCTGTGCCGCCTGCTCGAACGGCAGGGCGTGCGGATCGTCGCCGGCATTCCCGGCGGCGCCAACCTGCCGCTGTACGACGCCCTGCACTCGCCCGCGTCCGCGGGAGCCATCCGCCACGTCCTCGCCCGCCACGAACAGGGCGCGGCTTTCATCGCCCAGGGCATGGCCCGCGTCACGGGCCGGGCGGGCGTGTGCCTCGCCACCTCGGGCCCGGGCGCCACCAACCTGCTCACCGCCATCGCCGACGCGCGGCTCGACTCCGTGCCGCTGGTCGCGGTCACCGGCCAGGTGCCGCGCGGCTTGATCGGCACCGACGCCTTCCAGGAGGTCGACACCTACGGCCTCACGCTGCCCGTGACCAAGCACAACTTCCTCGTGCGCGACGTCGCGGAGCTGCTCGAGATCGTGCCGCTGGCGTTCGAGCTTGCCGAGTCCGGCCGGCCCGGCCCCGTGGCCGTCGATGTGCCCAAGGACGTTCAGAACGCGCTCCTCGAGGTGGAGGCTCTGCCGCCGCCCGGCCGCGCGCGGCCGGCCCCGCCCTGCCCGGACGAGCGCATCGACGCCCTCGCCGCCCGGCTCGCGGCCGCGCAACGGCCCGTGCTCTACCTCGGCGGCGGCGTGATCACCGCGAACGCCGCCGGGCTGGCGTGCGCCCTCGCCCACCGGACCGGCGCGCCGGCCGTGTGTACGTTGATGGCCCTCGGCGCCATGCCGCCCGCCGATCCCCTCTTCATGGGCATGCTCGGCATGCACGCCGCGTGCGGCACCAACCTCCTGCTCGAGGAGGCCGACCTGCTCGTCGCCATCGGCGCGCGTTTCGACGACCGCGCCACCGGGAAGGTGGCGGAATTCTGCCCCCGCGCCGCCATCGCCCATCTCGACATCGACCCCGCCGAGATCGGCAAGATCAAGCCCGCGTTCCTCGGCCTCGTCGGCGACGCGGCCGACATCCTGCGCCGCCTGCTCGAACGCCTGCCCGCCCAGGACCGCCCGGCCTGGCGCGGCCGCGCCGCCGAGCTGCGCGCGGCGCATCCGCTCCGCCATCCGCCGCGCGCCGCCGATCCGCTGCATCCGGTGAATCTCTGCCGGTTCCTCGGCGAGCTGCTGCCGTCCGGGACGATCCTGACCACCGACGTGGGCCAGCACCAGATGTGGGTCGCCCAGACCTACCCCGTGCGCCGGCCGCGCACCCTGCTGACGTCGGGCGGGCTGGGCACGATGGGCTTCGGCCTGCCGGCCGCCATCGGCGCGGCCTTGGCAGTCGATCAGGACGGCGAGCCGCCCGGAGGACGGCCGCGGGTCGTGTGCGTGAGCGGCGACGGCTCGCTCCTGATGAACATCCAGGAGCTGGCGACGCTGGCGGAACTCGATCTGCCCGTCGCCGTGCTCGTGTTCAACAACGCCCAACTCGGCCTGGTGCGCCAGCAGCAGGAACTGTTCTACGGCCGGCGCTACGCGGCCGCGCACTTCGCCGCCGTGCCCGACTTCGCGGCTCTCGCCCGCGCCTTCGGCGTGCGCGGCCTGCGCCTCGACCCGGAGCGCGACCCGCTTGGCACCCTGGCCGCGACGCTCGCCGCGCCCGGACCCTGCGTGATCGACATCCCGATCCACGAGGAGGCCAACGTGCTGCCGATGGTGCCGCCCGGCGCCGCCAACCACCACATGATCGTCGAACCCGAACCCGCCCACGCCCATGCCTGACGCTGAAACTCCCGCCACCGACTTCACCAATTCCGCCACGGACGTTTGTCATCCAATAATTGACAACGAAAAGCAGCCGCCCGGCGCCGGGACGGCCGGCGCTCCGCTCGGTGACCACCCGCCGGTGGCCCGGACGTCGGTGCTCGAGCTGCGGGTGCGCAACCACCCCGGGACGATGTCGCACGTCACCGGCCTGTTCGCGCGGCGCGGCTTCAACCTCGATGCGATCGTCTGCGCCCCCGAGGCCGGCGGCGCGACCAGCCGCATGCTGCTGCTGGTGGCCGAGGAGCCGCGGCTCGAACAGGTCGAGCGCCAGCTGGCCAAGCTCTACGATGTGCTGACCCTGCGGCACCGGCCCGACCTTGACGCGGATTGGTTCGTCCGCCTGCTCTAGGCGCCCGCCGGCGCTTGCGGGTTGTCATGGGCGGGCCGGCGGTTAGACCTGCCCGGAATCCCGTATGCCTCCCGGCCGCCCCGGCGAATCTCCCCGTCCTCCCGCCACGAGCCCGCCCCCACCCGACCGGCGCCGCCAGCGGGCCTGGAAACTCGCCGGCTTGCTCCTGCTGCTGGCGTGGACCGGCTGGTGGACGGCCAGCCTCACGCGGCCCGTGCCGGCCCTCTGGCCCGGCCCGCCGATGTCCGAGCGCCAGCAGATCACCTATCTGCCGATCTGGTCGTTCGTGGGCGTGGACTTCCAGCACAACTACGCCGCGGTCAACTCCTGGCTCGATGGCCACGATCCCTACGTCGCGATCGAGGACGATCCGATCAACACCCATTACATCTATCCGCCGCCGGCGCTGCTGGCCTTCGCGTGGGCCGGCCTGTTTCCCCCGGCGTCGGTGCACACGCTGATTTCGATCGCCGGCCCGAACGGCCTCTCGGAGTTTCCCTACTGCCGCCCGGCGGTGTTCCTGTGGATGGCCGCGATCGTCGGCATCACGGCGCTGGCGGCCTGGCAGTCCTGGCGGGTGCGCGGCCGGCTGCACCTTCCCCCGCTGCCGCTGGTGTTCGTGCTCGGCGCCACCCTGATCTCCTACCCGGTCATGTTCGAGCTGGAACGGGGCAACTGCGACGTGCTGCCGCTGCTCGCCCTCGCGCTGCTGGTCGTCCCTGCGCTGACGTGGCGGCACCGGCTCGCCGGCGACCTGGCGGTCGCGGCCGGCGTCGCGCTCGCCGCGGGCATCAAGGCCTATCCCGGCATCCTCCTGCTCGGCCTCCTCGCCCTGCGCCGCCACCGGGCGGCGGCCATCGCGGCGGCCCTGCTGCTGCTCCAGGTGGCCGCGTTCTGGCATCCGTTCGCCGAGTGGTTTGCCATCATCCGCGCCGATGCGGGGCACTCCACCACGCTCTTCATGGACTACTCGCACTCGCTGCTCGTCCACTGGCAGCTGGGTTGGACGACGCTGGGCGTCCCGGCCCTGGGGCGGCTGCCGCGCGAGGCCATCGTCGACCTGATCGTGCTGGCCGCGGTCCTGGCGGTGAGCTGGCGGGTGTTCCGCGCGCGGCCGGACCCCGCCGTGGCGTGGCCGTATCTGCTGTGGCTCACCACCATGGGCACGCTCGTCAACGTTACGGCTTACGACTACAGCCTGCTTTATCTGCCGCTGGCGGTGCTGGCGGCGTGGGACGCACGCGACTCGTGGCGCGTGCACCTCTGCCTGGCGCCCGCTGTAATCTGGTGGTTCCCATTCTCCATCGGCATCAGCGGCCTGCCGCTGCTGCTGCTCAAGGTGACAGGGATCTTCCTGGTCGGTGTGCTGGTCCTCCGGCGGCTGCCGGCGGCACCCGCCGCACCGCAGCATTGAGCCGCCGGGGAATTCCTGTCATCGAGAAGCACCGGAAGGTCTCACCCCATGAAACTGACCCGTCATCTTCACGCCGCCCTCTTCCTCCTGCTGGCCGCCGGCGCCGGTGCCACGCCGCCTCCGGCGCCGACCACCGCCGCGCCGAAGACTTTCAACTCGCAGCTCGCTCTCACGGTCTGGTCTGAAACCGGCTTCGATCTTTTGGCCGGGTGGAAGGAACTGGGGAAGACGCCTGCTGCCGCGCCGATCCAGATCCCCGCTTGCGACGCCTGGGTCCTGCAGCCTGAGGAGAAGACCACCTTCGCGCAGGCGATTGCCGCCGCCGTGGAAGCCCAGGCCACGGGCGTCGCCTCCACCTTCTGGGCGCCCGCAACCGATGACGATCTGCTTGTCCTGCAGCAAAAACTCCCCGATGTCCGCGCGCTCCATCTCTGGGAGTCGCCCGGGATCACCGACGCCGGCCTCGCGGGGCTCAAGAACTTCAAGAGTCTGCGCCACCTCGGCCTGCAGCACCTGAATACGATCACGGACGCGAGTCTCGCCCGGTTGATGGAGATCCCGGGGCTCCAATTGCTTGAGATTGGCTATTGCCCCAAGATCACGCCGGCCGGCTTGGCCAGCCTCCGGACCATCAAGGATCTCCGGACTCTCGAGCTTCAAGGTGATAATATCAATGAAGCCGCCCTGGCCGCGCTCCCGGGCTTGGACCGCCTCGAAATCCTCGACCTGTCGTGGTGCGACCACATCACCGATGCCGGGCTGGCGCACCTCCAGGCGTTGCCGGCGCTGCATTCCCTCAATCTCGCCAAGACGCCCATTACTGACGCGGGTTTGGCGCACCTCAAGGAGCTCAAGGGCCTGCAGGCGCTCAATCTGCGCGCGTGTGCGAACGTCACCGCCGCCGCGGTGGCCGAGCTGCGCCACGCGCTGCCGTCGACCAACATCGATTACTGACAGCGACTCAACGGCGGACGGGTCAAGAGCACGACGCCGTCCCCGTGGCCCGCTCCAGGGCGGTCAGGTAAGCCAGGGCTTCAATGCGGTTCGCGCCGCACATCTCGTCGGTCGGGCGCAGGCTCGCGCACACCGCCGGCCGCTCCGGCCGGCCGAAGAGTGCGCAGCGGTAATCCGGCAGCAGCTGGACGCACGGGATCCCGGCCGGCTTGCCGTGGGGCATGCCGGGGATCGGCGACGAGATCGAGGGCGCGATGCAGCACGCGCCGCAGCCGGGGCGACAGTCCACGGCGATCACCATGCCGGCGCCGCGTCCCCGCGCAAGCCGCCGTACCGCTGGCGCGGGTCAACTGGTGGCGGCGCTGCAGGCAGAGCAAATCCGCCAGGAGCGAGCATCAATCCGTCCCTTCGGCCGTCTGTAACCTTTGCCCGCCAAGACGGTTTATAGTTCGCACCGCCCCACCATGCAGGACCTTCGCTTCGCCCTGCGCACGCTGGCCAAATCCCCGGCCTTCGTCGCCATCTCCATTCTCACCCTGGCCGTCGGCATCGGCGCCTCGACCGCCATGTTCAGCTCGCTGCGGGCGCTGGTGGTCGAGCCCTTCTCCTTTCCGCACGCCGAACAGCTCGTGATGGTCTGGTCGGGCGACGGCTGGCCGCTCTCCTCCCCCGATTACCTCGACCTCCACGAGCAAGCCACGTCGTTCACCGATTTCGGCGTCTATTCGCCCCGGCGGGTCAACCTCGGCGGGGAGAACGCCCAGTCCGTGCCCGGCGTGATCTGCACCCCGGGCGTCCTGCGCGCCTTCGGCCTTCCGCCCGCGCTGGGGCGGTTTCTGACGGACGCCGACGGCGACAAGGGCGCCCCGCCGGTGGCCGTGATCAGCAACGCGCTATGGAGGCAGTCGTTCGCCGGCGACCCGGGCCTCGTCGGCCGGACCATCCGGCTCAACGGCGGCGATGTCACCGTCGTGGGCATCATGCCGCCCAACTTCGAGTTCGTCGCCCCCTGGATGCGCACGGAAACCTGCGAGGTCTGGCTTCCGCTCCAGATCAAGCGCGGCGATGGGGACCGCGGCAGCCACTGGATCTGCGGTCTCGCCCGGCTCAAGGACGGCGTGTCGGTCGCCGCCGCCGACGCCGAGATCAAGGCGATCGGCAAGCGGCTGACCGCCGCCTACCCCGAGACCAACACCAAGAAACATTTCCTCGTCCGCTCGCTGCACGACGAGATGACGCGCTTCGTCGGCTCGCGGGTGTGGATGCTGTTCGGCGCCGTCATCCTGGTGCTGCTCGTAGCCTGCGCCAACGTCGCCAGCATGCTGCTCGCCCGCAACGCCCGCCGCCAGGGGGAGTTCGGCGTGCGCATCGCGCTCGGGGCGGCGCGGAGCCACATCATCCGCCTCGCCCTCACCGAAAGCCTGCTGCTCGCCCTGGCCGGCGCCGTGGGCGGGTTGATCATCGCCTATCTCGGCGTCCGCGTGCTGCAGACCATCGCGCCCGTCTCCGACGCCCGGAAGGCGGCGATGACGCTGAACGGCGGGGTGCTGGCTTTCTCGCTCGGGCTGACCCTCCTGACCGCCGTGCTCGCCGGCCTGCCCCCGGCCTTCGCCGCCCTGCGGATCTCCATCACCGACCTGCTGCGCTCGGAAGGCCGCGGCGCGTCCGGCTCGCGCGCCCGGCATCACCTCCTGCGCGGGTTGATCATCGGCCAGATCGCCCTGGCCTTCGTCCTCGCCAACGGCGCCGCGCTGTTCTCCGCCAGCTACACCCGGCTGCTGGCCGCCAACGAAAAGCTGGCGACCCAGTTCGTCCTTTCCGCCGAGCTGGATCTCCGCGGCGCCCGCTACGCCGACAAGGAGGCGCGCGCCCGCTTCTGCGACCAGCTGGCCGCGCGCGCCGCCGCGCTGCCGGGCGTGACCGCCGCCGGGACCACGACCAAGCTGCCGCTCGAGGGCGGCAGCAACACCGGCATCCTGGTCAAAGACCAGGTCTTCGACCCCGCCGCCGAACGGACGCTCGCCGAGGTTTCCAGCATCACCCCGGGCTACTTCGCCGCCGCCGGCATCGCCCTGTTGCGCGGGCGCACTCTCGAGCCCGGCGACGCGAAGGGCGAGAGCATCGGGGTCGTCGTGAACCAGGCGCTGGCGGACACCTGCTGGCCTGGCAAGGACCCGCTCGGCCTGATCATCCGCGGCAATAATCCCAAGCCGTGGTTCACGGCCCGCGTCGTCGGCGTGGTGGAGAACGTGCGCCAGTGGGGCCCGGAGACCCCGGCCAAACCGGAGATCTACTGGACGCCCGACCGCGCCTGGGGGGAGGCGGCTTACCTCGTCGTTCGCTCGACGCGCCCGGCCGCCCAGCTCGCCGGGGCGCTGCGCCGCGAGGTGGCGCAGCTCGATCCCGATCTGCCGCTCTCCCAAGTCCGCACCCTGCAGGAGGTGGTCAACGACGCCACCCAAGGCCAGCGCGTGGTCACCGGCCTGGTCGATTTCTTCATGGCGGTGGCGCTCGGCCTCGTGGCCGTGGGCCTCTACGGCACGCTCTCGTATCACGTCCTGCAGCGCACGCGGGAGATCGGCGTGCGCATGGCGATCGGGGCGGGCCGCGGCGAAATTGTGGCACTCGTCTTCCGCCAGGGGGCCGGCTGGGTGCTGGCCGGCGTGGCGATCGGCGCCGCCGGCGCGCTCGGGCTGGCCACGCTGCTGCGGTCGATGGTCTACGGCATCAACCCGCTCAACCCCGTGACGCTGCTCGTTGGCGCGGGCGCCGTCGGCCTCGCCGCCCTGCTCGCCTGCTGGCTGCCCGCCCGCAAGGCCTCCCGCGTCGATCCCATGATCGCACTCCGCGCAGAATAAACTCCACGAACCACGGCCCAGCCAGCCACGCCGTAGTCCCGCTCCCGCGGGACAAAGGCGGGCCGGCGCGGCGGGCAAGCTTGGTGGATCCCATCGAGGCGCTGCGGACGGAGTAGCGCCTGCGGCGCGGGCCAAAGTTTGGGTTTGGGGGTTAAGTTGAGGCCATTCATCCCGGAGCCGCCGCCGGGGGCAGCCCGTGGGCACGCGGCGAGCAGCAGCCGTGAATATTCAAATAAGCCGAGGTGCTTAAGGGCGGCGCCCCGCAACGGGCGATTGTGTCGGGCGGCCGCCGGGCTATCATGGCCCTCCTTCCGCGCCAGTACCGCGCTGAAACGTGCGGGCGATGGCGCCGCCTTCAATGAAGAAGCCAGTTCAGATCGATCCCAACGCCGCGTTTCCGGACGAGAAAAAGCGGCCGACGGAGGCCGACCTGTCCGCCGCGCTGGGCCGCGCCTCCGACCTGCTGCGCCAGCTGCTCGAACGGGTGCGCACCGCGCATCCCGACCTCGCCGCCGACTGGAAGTACTCGCCGCGTTCCGGCTGGCACCAGATCTACAGCCGCAAGCAGCGCCGCATCCTCTATTTCATTCCGAAGCGCGGCGACTTCCGGCTTTCGCTGATCCTCGGCGACAAGGCCGTCGCCACGCTCCAAGCCGGGCCGCACGCCAAGTCGGTGGCGGTCCTGGTGCAGGCCGCCACCCGCTACCCGGAGGGCACGGCGTTCTCCTTCAATCACCGGACCCTGGACGTCGCGCTGACCGCCGCGCTGATCGAAGCCAAGCTCGCGTTTTGAGCGGCCGCCCGGATTTGGGATTGGCGGCTCTTCGGCGTCACGCTTTTGTCGGTCTCGCGTGAATTCCCCAACCCATTCCCGGTGGCGGCGGCCTCTGCTCAACGTTCTGGCGGCCGGCCTGGGTTTGGGTCTGCCCGGCGCCGCGCGCGGCCAGCCGGCCGCCGGCGCGCCCGCGGCGATCCGGCTCGAGGCCGAGACCGGACGGACGATCGGCGCCGTCAAGGTCGCGACTGCCGGCTCGGGCTACTCCGGCACCGGGTACGTGACGGACTTCCTGGATGACGGCGACCGGGTGACCCTGAACTTTCCCGCCAAGGCGGGCCTGTACGCCCTCGCCATCCGCTATCGCTCGCCGCACAAGGGTTTCCTGGTCGACGTCGACGGCCTCACGCTCTCCGGGATGTTCGACGAATCCCACGGGACCTTTGTCGAAAAAAACTTTGGCAAGGTGGCGCTGCGCGACGGCGGGAACGTCCTCGCGATCCACGGCGGGTGGAAACACTACGAAGTCGACCGCGTGGATCTGACGCCGGTCGCCGCCCTGCCCGCCCTGGAAAAACCGCCGGCCACCCTCTGCGATCCCGAGGCCACCCCGGCGGCGCGGGCGCTGATGGACTACCTGGTGGAGCAATACGGCCGGCGCACGCTCTCCGGCACGATCGAGGGGCCGGATGTGGATTACGTCCTCGAAAAGACCGGCCAGTCGCCGGCGATCGTCGCGGCCGACCTGCTCGACGCCACGACCTCGTCCATCCGGCACGCCGGCGTGGCCCCGATGCCGACGGAGCAACTGATCGAACGGGCGCGGCAGGGGCACATCATCAGCGCGTTCTGGCACTGGCGCGCGCCGTCCGGGCTGCTCGACACGACCATCCGCCACCCCGACGGCACCACGGAGAACGTCCGCTGGTACATGGGCTTCTACACCAAGGCCACGACCTTCGACCTCGAGGCGGTGCTGGCGCATCCCGAGAGCCAGGATTACGCGCTCCTGCTGGCCGACATCGACATGGTCGCCGGCGAACTGCGCAAACTCGCGGACCGGGGCATCCCGGTGCTGTGGCGGCCGCTCCACGAGGCCGAGGGCGGCTGGTTCTGGTGGGGCGCCAAGGGACCCAAGCCGTTCATCCAGCTCTGGCGCCTGGTCCACGACCGGCTGACCCGCGTCGACGGCCTGCACAATCTCATCTGGGTCTACACCGGCACGGCCAACCCGGCGTGGTATCCCGGCGACGACGTCGTGGACCTCATCGGCGTCGACGAGTATCCGCCTGACGTCCGCGACCCGCTCAGCGCCTCGTGGGACGACGTGCAGGCGCGTTTTGGCGGCCGGAAGCTCGCGGCGCTGTCGGAATTCGGCGGCGTGCCGGACGTGGCGGCGGCGCGCGCGCTGGGGGTGACCTGGGGGTATTTCGCCTCGTGGCATCAGGACCTCGGTCCGCGCAAGATGGATCCGGCGGAGCTGAGGCGCCTCTACAACGAGCCGCCGGTGCTCAATCTCGCCGAACTGCCCCGGGACCGCTGGGCGCCCGCAGCCGTGAAGACGGCGCACTGAGTCCGGCGCCGATTTCCGGCTTTCCCCGCGGCGGGCGCGGGCGCAGACTGGCCGCGGAGGCGCGACATGAAGATCCGGGGTGTCGATTTCGTGATGCATCAGGTTTCCGATCTGGCCCGCGCGGCCGCGTTCTACCGCGAAACCCTCGGCCTGGCGCAGGAGCTTTACAGCGAGGAATGGCAGTGGGCGGAATTCAACTGCGGCAACCTCACCCTCGCCCTGCACGGCGGCCAGCCGCCGCAGCCGCCCGGGGCCGCCGGGACGCGGCTCGCGCTCGCCGTGGAGGATATTCACGCCGCCGGGGCCGAATTGAAACGGAAGGGCGCCCGGGTGCTCACCGAGCCAACCGACCATCAGGTCTGCTGGCACCTGGACGTGCTCGACCCCGACGGCAATCCGATCATGCTCCACCACCGCGCCGACGGCAGCTTCGGACAGAATGCGCCAGCACCTTGAACATCCAACCGGCACGGCGACCGGCGCCGGCCCTACCGCAATTCCCCATGGCTCAAACCCGCACCCGTAATTTCGGTTTCCTGCTCTTCCGCGACCTGGAGGAACTCGATCTCGTCGGGCCGTGGGAGATGATCTCGCTGTGGAGCAAGCACCTCGAGGGCCCGGAGCGCTGCCTGATGGTGGCGCAGAACCGGGAGCCCGTGCTGTGCGCCAAGGGCATGGTCCTGCATCCGCACACGACCTTCGCCGACTGCCCGCCGCTGGATTATCTGCTGGTGCCCGGCGGCCAGGGCACGCGCAAGGAGGTCGACAATGCGGCGCTCATCGGGTTCGTCGCCGCGCGGGCCCCCACCTGCCGGGCCGTGCTCTCGGTGTGCACGGGCGCGTTCCTTCTGCACCGGGCGGGGCTGCTCGCCGGGCGCCGGGCGACCACCCATTGGGGTTCCCTGGCGCGCCTCGCCGAACTCGGCGGCGTGCAGGTCGTGCCGGAGCGGTTCGTGCGCGACGGCAACATCTGGACGGCGGCCGGCGTGTCCGCCGGCATCGATCTCGCGCTCGCGCTCATTGCCGACGTCGCCGGCGACATCGTTGCCGGCAAGGTGCAGCTGGGCGCGGAGTATTTTCCCTCGAGCCGGATCTATGGCGGCTGCGACGGGAATCCGGCGGCCCCAGCGTACATGAAGAAGGCGAAGGGCTAGAGGCGCCGGGAAATGGGGGTCGGCCAGATTGCGAAAAATAGACGACCCGCCGCCTTGGCACTGGGAACTTGGCTCTTGGAACCTGCCGCGCAATCGCGCGGCCTAGATGTGCTTTGAGTCCGTCTCGTCCTTCTTGGCGTAGCCGCTGGCCTGACGCTGGTGATTCACCAGATTCTTTTTCAGGTACGCCTGGTAGACGTCATCGGCGCTCATGCCCAGCGCCTGGGCGAGGGAGATCAGGAAGTGAAACAGGTCGACCACCTCGACCTTGGCGTTCTGGTCGTCGAACTTCTGGTAGCGCGCCCACCATTTCCACGGGACCGAGTCGATCAGCTCGGCGGTCTCCTGCTGCAGGGCACGGGTGTAGTTGAGGATCCACTTGGTCTTCTCCTCCGCGGTGGGGGGCGGCAGCTTCACGCCGATGCGGCGGTTGAGTTCGTCCTGCAGGCGGAAGATCTCTTCGAGCTTGTCCATGAGATGTCACCTAGGCACCGCGGGCCCGGCTGGCAAGCCCGGCGGACCGTCCGGCTAACCTGTTCCGCCGCAAGCACCTGGATTCGGCCCGCCGTCCCATTCCGGCGCGCGGCATGGTTTTGGAGTTGCCGGGGCCTGGCATTTGGCCGATGTTGAACCCTTCCTGGCAGGCGTCGAGCGCGCGTCGCGCGTTCCGCATGCCTCATCATCAACCATACGCAGTTCGGCCGCTCCCGGCAAAGGTGAGCGCCGCATCCAAACCACAGTCAAACATGTCAGACTCAGAATCGTCCGGCGCCGTGACCCCGGCCGCCGAGACCGGCAGCACACCAAGCGCCCCCCCCGCCACCAACCCCGACCAGCCCCCCAGCACGTTCGGCAACAACCGCGGCTCCGGCCTGGCCCGTGGCAAGCGCCCGACCAGTCCCGCCCCCCAGGCCGCTTCCGCCGCCCCGGCGACGGACTACAAACCCACGGCGGTGTCCATCGTCACCGCCCCGACCGAATACAAGAACCCGTTCGCGCCCCCGGCGCCTCCGGCCGAAGTCGCCGCGGAGGTGAAAGCCCCGGCGCCCGCCGCAGCCGAGGCCGCCCCGGCCCCCGTCGCGGCAACCCCGCCGCCTGCCGCTGATACCGTGGTGCCGCCGGCCGCCGCGCCCGAGCCCGAATCCGAGCCCGAAGCCAAGGCGGAGCTGAAGATCCTGCCGCCCGAGGCCCCGAAGCGCGTCGAACACAACTGGGAGAGCCAGTCGTTCCGCTCCGCCGCCGCCCAAGGGCGTGAGGAACAGGCCCGCGGCGCCGGCGTTCCGGACGCCGACCGCCGACCGCGGCGCGACGATCGCCGGGGCGACCGCCCGGTGTTCCGCCCGGAGCGCGACCGCCGCAGCGAACGTCCCGACGATTTCCGCGGCGCCAGCAGTGAATCCCCGCGACCGGCCGGCAACGATTTCGGCCGCCCTGAAGTCGCGCCGCCCCCGCGCACCGAGGCCCCCAAGAAGTCCGGCGGATTCTTTGGCTGGCTGAAGAGTCTCTTTGCCGGCCCGGCCCCAACGGCCGGCGCCACCCCCAGCGAAGGCCGCGGCGAACGCGAGTACGGCCGCGACGGCGGATATCGCCGCCGCCGGCACCGCGGCGGCCGCGGGCGCCGTTTCCAGGGCGACCAGCGCGGCCCGCGCGAGGGCGGTCCCCGCGAAGGCGGTCAGCGCGAAGGCCCGTCCGGCCAGTTCTCCGGCGAGCCGCGCAGCCAGGGCGGCGAAGGCGGGGATTTCCGCCAGCATGGCCGGCACCGTCGGCGCCGGCGCGGCGGCGGCGGTGGCGGCGGCGGTTACCGCGGCGGCGGCGGCTTCCGCGGCGACAGCGGCTACCGCAATGAACCGCGTCCCGACAGCGGGCCGCCGCCGTCCGGCAGTTAAGCCTTGCCAAGCGCAGCGCTTGGAATCGCATTGAAAGGCGTCCATCTTCGGATGGGCGCCTTCTTTTTGCGGGGCGCGGCAACTCGACCTCCTCCCTCTCCATGGCCGATCTGATCGTCAACGGCGGCGTGCCGCTCACCGGGACCATCACCCCGTCCGGCAACAAGAACGCGGCCCTCCCGATCCTCTGCGCCACCCTGCTGGCCTCCGAGCCGGTGCGCCTCCTGAACGTGCCGGCGATCACCGACCTGGAGCGGCTGGTCGAGTTCTTCACCGCCCAGGGCTCGCGCATCACCTGGGACCGGGACAAGGGCGAGATGCGCGTCGATCACGGGAAGTTCCGCGCCGGCGACCTGCAGGGCGAACTGCCCGGCGGCATGCGCTCGACCGTGCTCCTGTTCGCGCCGCTGCTGGGGCGGCTGAAGCAGATCACCGTCCCCGCCAGCCCCAAGGGCTGCTCCCTCGGCATCCGCGAACTCGACCCGCACCTCGAGATCCTCCGCGCCCTCGGCGCCCGGATCGCGGGGGACGGCTCGCTCACCCTCACCCTCGACGGCCGCTACCGCGGCACGCGCCACTGGCAGGACTACATGTCGGTCACCGCCACGGAGAACTTCGTCATGGCGGCCGTGCTCGCCGAGGGCACCTCGGTGCTGATCAACGCCGCGAGCGAGCCGCACGTGCAGGATCTCTGCACCGTGCTCAACGCGATGGGGGCGAAAATCGCGGGGATCGGCACCAGCATGCTGCGCATCGAGGGCGTGCCTGCGCTGCACGGCGGCACCTTCACCCTCAGCAGCGACTACCACGAGACCGTGACCTTCCTCGCCCTCGGCGCCGTCACCGGCGGCGAGGTGCGCGTCGCCCGTTCCCAGCCGGAGCACTTCGACCTGATCACGCGCTCCTTCGGCAAGCTGGGCGCGACCCTCGAGCACGAGGGCACGACGGCGGTGGTCCGCCGCGGCCAGCACCTGGCGGTGGCCCCGTCCTTCACCCCCAACCTCCTGACCAAGATCGAGGCTGCGCCGTGGCCGTATTTCCCGGTCGACCTCCTGCCCTGCATGATCGCCCTGGCGGTGCGCGCCCGCGGCGAGATCCATTTCTGGAACAAGGTCTACGAGGGCGGCTTCTCCTGGCTGCCGGAGCTCGCGAAATTCGGCGCCCACGTCGTCGTGTGCGACCCGCACCGGGTGATTGTCTTCGGCGACAAGCCGCTGCGCCCGGCGGTGGTCGAGGCGCCCTACGTGATCCGCGCCGCCGTCGCCCTCTACATGGTCGCGGCCAGCATCCCGGGCCGGAGCGTCGTGCGCAACGCCGAGATCATCCAGCGCGCCCATCCCCGTTTCGTCGAGAACCTCCGCGCCCTCGGCGCCGAGGTCGAGTGGAAGTGACCGTGGCCGATTGATGATTTGCGATTATTGATTGCGGATTGACCGCGCCGCCGCCCGTGTCCGTCTGACCAGAACCTCCGTGCCCGAATCCCAAGTCCCAGATCGAAAATCAAAAATGCCGGCGGCGTCCGCGCCGGCGACCGGCACCGGCTTCATCCAGTCGGCGCTGGGCGCGCCGGTGTCCGCGGCCGAGGCGGCGCTGCGGCCGCTGTCCTTCGCCGACTTCGCCGGCCAGGCCAAGACGGTCGAGCGGCTCAAGGTCATGGTGGGCGCGGCGCGCAAGCGCGGCGAGGCCCTCAACCACATCCTCTTCAGCGGCCCGCCCGGCCTGGGCAAGACCACCCTCGCCTTCATCCTCGGCGCCGAGATGGGCCGCCAGGTGCGCGTGACCTCCGGCCCGGTGATCGAGAAGGCGGGCGACCTCGCCGGCCTGCTCACCAACCTCGAGGAGGGCGACCTGCTCTTCATCGACGAGGTCCACCGCATCCCGAAGACCGTGGAGGAGTACCTCTACTCGGCGATGGAGGACTACCGGCTCGACATCATGATCGACCAGGGGCCCAACGCGCGCAGCGTCCGCCTGAGCCTGCCGCGGTTCACCCTCGTCGGCGCCACCACCCGCGCCGGGCTGCTCACCGCGCCGCTGCGCTCGCGCTTCACCCTCCAGACCCGCCTCGATTACTACGACGCCGCCACGCTCGCCGGCATCGTCCACCGCTCCTGCCGCCTGCTCAAGGTCGGGATCGACGACCACGGCGCCCGCGAGATCGCCACCCGCGCGCGCGGCACCCCGCGCATCGCCAACAACCTGATCTATTTCATCCGCGACTACGCGCAGGAGAAGGCTGCCGGCCGGATCACCCAACCGGTGGCCACCGCCGCGCTTGCCCTGCTCGAGATCGACACCCACGGGCTCGACGAGATGGACAAGCGCATCCTGCGCGTGATGGCCGAGCACTACGGCGGCGGGCCGGTCGGCATGAACACGATCGCCGTCGCGGTGGGCGAGGAGGCGGACACGCTCGAGGAGGTGCACGAGCCGTTCCTGATCATGGAAGGCTACCTCCAGCGCACGCCGCAGGGCCGCATGCTCACGCCCAAGGGCTACCAGGCCGTCGGCTTCAAGCCCGCCGGCGAGCAGGGCTCGCTGTTGTAGAGGAACCGGGAGCCTGCCCTCTCCGCCCCGCCGCCCGGGGCGCGGCATTTTTTCCGGGATTTCGGGATTGCGACTTGAACGGGCTTGCCGAATGGCGGAACGTGGCGCCATGGCTGCGCTCAAGGCCCACCGCGCCCGCCCGCGCATCGCCATGGTCTCAACCCACGGCTATGTCGCGGCCAACCCGCCGCTCGGCGCCGCCGACACCGGCGGCCAGGTGGTGTATGTCCTCGAACTCTCCAAAAAGCTCGCGCAACTGGGCTTCGACGTCGACATCTGGACCCGGCGCTTCGAGGACCAGCCCGAAATGGACGTGGTCAATCCGCGGGTCCGGGTGCTGCGCGTGCCCTGCGGCGGGCCCGAGTTCATCCCCAAGGAGTATCTCCACGTCCACCTGATGGAGTGGTGCGAACACGCGCTGCGCTACATCAAGAAGAACCGGCTCACCTACCAGTTCATCGACAGCCACTACTGGGATGCCGGCATCGCGGGGCAGCGGCTGGCGGAGGCGCTCGACATCCCCCACGTGCACACACCGCACTCGCTCGGCCGGTGGAAGAAACGGCAGATGGAGACGGATTATCCTGACCAGGCCGAGCAGTTCGAACGGAAGTACAATTTCGCCGAGCGCGTCCAGCACGAGACGGCCGTCTACAACGCCTGCTCGCTGCTCGTGGCCACGACGCCGCCGCAGTTCGACATGCTCCGGCAGGATTACCAAGCGCCGCCGGAAAAAGTGCACATGATCCCGCCCGGGTACGACGACAACCGGTTCTATCCGGTGAGCGAGGCGACGCGCCAGATGATCCGCCGGCGGCTGAAGTTCCAGGGTCCGGTGGTGCTCGCCCTCGGGCGGCTGGCCCGCAACAAGGGCTACGACCTGCTGATCAAGGCGTTCGCGGTCGTCGCCCGGCGCCTGCCGGACGCGGTGCTCCACCTGGCGGTCGGCGGCCGGAAGCTCAGTGCGGGCGAGCGCGAGCTGCTGGCCGAGCTCAAGTGGCTGACGCGCCGGCTCCACCTGCAGCGGCGCGTGCGCTTCGCGGGCTACGTGCCCGACGCCCGGCTGGCCGACCACTACCGCGCCGCCGACGTCTTCGTCCTGAGCAGCCGCTACGAGCCGTTCGGCATGACCGCAATCGAGGCGATGGCCTGCGGAACGCCCACGGTGATCACCGTCCACGGCGGCCTCTATCGCGCCGTGGCGTTCGGCCGGCACGCCTTGTACGCCGATCCCTTCGACCGCGAGGACCTCGGCATCATGATCGCGACGCCGCTGCGCCATCCCCGCCTGTCGGCGCGCCTCGCCCGCATGGGCGCGCACAAGGCCCGCAGCCTCTTCACCTGGACAGGCATCGCCCAGCAGCTCATCAGCCTCGTCGAGGGACGGTCGACCGGCGCCACAATTTCCGACACCGAGTGGGATGAGCCGTGGAACGACGGCGACTGAATCCGGTCTCGGTTTCCCCGCCCGTTTCCCGGCCATGCCCGCACCCGCATCCAAACCCATCCGCTTGTTCAGCAGCGACCTCGACGGCACCCTGCTCGGCAATCCCGAGGGCACCGGGCGCTTCAGGACCGCCTGGGAGAAGCTGCCCGCGCGCCGCCGGCCCCTGCTCGTCTACAACAGCGGCCGGCTGGTGGACGACCTGCGGCGGTTCTCCGCCGCCAGCGGGCTGCCGGCGGCCGACTACTACATCGGCGGCGTGGGCACGCAAATCTACGATGGCCGCACGGAACGCTTCCTCGAGGACTTTCACCAGTTCCTATCCGAAGGCTGGGACCTGGCGAAAATCGAGGCGGTCGCCACCACCTTCCCCGGCCTGCGGAAACAGCCGGACGAGTTCCAGCACCAGTTCAAGTCGAGCTGGTTCCTCGAACGCGCCGCGCCGGAGCAGTTGACCGAGTTGCGCCAGCGCCTCGCCGCCGCCGGCTTGAACGCCAGCATCGTCTACTCCAGCCAGCGCGACCTCGACCTGCTGCCCCCGCGCGCGACCAAGGCCGGCGCCCTGCAGTGGCTGTGCACCCGGCTGCGCATCGGCCTCGACCAAGTGCTCGTCGCGGGCGACACCGGCAACGACGCCAGCATGTTCCGCCTGCCGGGCGTGCGCGGCATCATTGTCGAGAACGCCCAGCCGGAGCTCTTCGCGGCCACGGTCGACATCCCCGTCTACACCGCACGCGCCGTGCTGGCCGACGGCGTGCTCGACGGCCTCCTCCACTACGGCGTCATCTCCCAGCTGCCGTCGGCCGTCCAGAGCGGCATCCCGGCCGAGCGCATGGCCCCCGGCTTTCGCCTGCTGTTCACCGGCACGCGGCTCGGCTCGCTGACCGAGCACGACCGGAAGTTTCTGCACACCGCCTACGAGCAGGCCATCCTGGCGCTGAAGAAGAACCTCACCCCGCTCGGCTTCTCCGCCTGCTCGCTGGCCGACAACCCGGTGACCGGTACGGACGCCAACTACCGCTCCGTCTGGGCGCGCGACGGCGCCTTCACCCTCATCCACACCCTCGACCTCGACGACGCCGACATCCACGCCGCGGGCCGGCGCACCCTCGAGACCCTGCTGCAGGCCACCTCGCCGGCCGGCCAGATCCCGGCCAACGTGCGGATCGACGACGGCACGCCCGACTACGGGGGCGTGGGCAACATCTCGTCGATCGACAGCGGCATGTGGACGATCATCGCGGTCTACCACTACGTCGTCGCGACCGGCGACCACGATTTCCTCCGCGAGCACAGCGCCCGCCTGCAGGTGGCCATGAACTGGCTCAGCGCCCACGACAGCAACAACGACGGCCTGCTGGAGATCCCCGAGGCCGGCGACTGGACCGATCTGTTCGGGCGCAGCTACAACCCGCTCTACGATGAGGTGCTCTGGTTCCGCACCAACGTCTGCTTCGGCCGCCTGCTGGAGTTCCAGGGCGACTACGAGCGCGCGGCCGACTACCTCCGCTGGTCCCAGCGCGTGCGCAGCCGGCTGCTCGACAGCTTCTGGCCGACCGTGCGCGCGGCGGCGACGGATCCGCCCCCGAGCATCAACCGGTTTGCCGAACGCCAGTTCGACCTCGGCAACACCCAGTACCTCCTCGCCGAGATCACGCCCTTCGCCTTCAACTGGCGGTGCGACATCTACGGCAACGTCCTCGCCTACCTCGTCAACCTCCTCGACGTCGAGCGCGCCCGCACCGCCTTCCGGTTCATGTGGGGCGTGGGCGTGAACGATCCCTGGCCCGTGACCAACCTCTACCCGGTCGTGCAGGCGGGCGATCCCGACTGGCGCAGCTATTACACCGTCAACCTGCTCAACCTGCCGCACCACTACCACAACGGCGGCCTCTGGCCGTTCATCGGCGGACTCTGGGTCCGCTTCATCCACCGGCTCGGCTTTCACGAGGTGGCCTGCCGCGAGCTCGTGCGGCTCGCGAAGCTCAACCAGCTCGGCCGCGATCACGAGTGGGAATTCAACGAGTGGGCGCACGGCGTCACCGGCCGGCCGATGGGCAAGGCCTTCCAGGCGTGGTCCGCCGCGTCGTTCATCAAGGCCTGCCAGGAGGTCGAGGCCGACCCGGAACGCCTCAGCCTTGACTGACGCCGAGCGCGGGCCGCCCGACGCCCGCGAGGCCGCGAACGTGTGAACCGTCGCGGGCTCAGTAGCCGCCGGCGCGCGCGGGACGCGGCGGGGACGCGGGCAGGGGCTCCGGCACCGGGCGCGCCTCGAGCCAGGCGGGAATCTGCCACGCCTCCTTCAGCGCCTGCCAGCCCAGCGCGCCGCCGCCCAGCGCCGCGTTCACCGTGCCCATGCACAGCAGCCAGGCCTCGCGCACGCTGGCGCCGAACGCCGTGTGCGCCGCCACAAATCCGGGGGCGAGCACGGGCAGCCAGAGCATGAAGAGCCCCAGGAGAAGGAAGCCGCATGCGTTGCGCCAGGTCATGATGGTCGGCTGTTTCGTGCCGGCGTCTGCTGCTGCCGGACGCATGCCAGCCGGGTCGCGCACAGGGCAACCCGTTCACGCCGAGGCGAATGAAAAATCCTGATCACCGTGGCGGTGTTCCCGCCCGTGCAAATGACCGCCGGCGGCCTCCTGCTTTCGTGCGGGGCGCAACGCGGACGATCAGCACCCGGGTCCCGACCGCAGGAGCCGATCGCCCATCCCATCGCTCCGCGGATTTCGCGGAGGGTCGCGGGTCAATTCTCGGCTTCGCGCACGACGCGCTTCCACTGCAGCGGGAGCTTCTCATCCAGCCCGGGACCGGACTCGTCGGGCACGGCCACGGCCGCGCCCATGATCTTCCCGCTGAGTTTCTCGAAAATCATCGGCACATCTCCGCGAGATCCGCGGAGAGACCTTCTCCGCTCAGCACACCAGCTGGCCGAAATCCATGAAATCCGCGTCGAAGCCGCCCTTGACGCCCTTGCAGATCACGCTGACCGCGTCGTGGGAATGCAGCGACTCGAGGTGGGCGCACGCGACCTGGAAATCCCTGATCCGCGGGTCGCCGTTGAGCTCGTGGTAGAGCAGCCGTGCGGCGTCCTCGACGAACTTGACGTAGGCGCCGTTGAGCTCGGCGAAGGCCTGCTCGTCCTCGCGCTTCACCATCACCTGGGTCTCGGTGTGGAGCGCCTTGAGGCAGTGCCGGTGCAGGTCCTCGATCGCGAGACGGCGGCCGGGCGCGATCTCGACCGCGACGCGCGCCTTGCTGCGCTGCGAGTGCGGGATCGAATAGACGCCGCGGCGGTC
>DATJUU010000073.1:0-2454 GCA_035502155.1 Opitutaceae bacterium | reverse complement strand
TGGCAGTCTCAGCCGGGCGAACGATGAGCGCCCCGGCACCGGCGCTGACCGCCGTCGCCATACAGCGGTTGCTAAGGTCGGTCGACGCGGAGCTTCACGCGCACCCGAAGCCGAGCGCCGAGAGATTGTCTCGGATGCTCGAGCGGCTGGCGCCTGCGCACAGGCCGGGTTTTTATTCGGTATCCATCACAAGTCCGATCAGCGGCCGCGGCGTGCTGTTGTCGCAATTGTGGTATCAGCTGACGATGCGGCTTGAGGAGGCGGAAGAACTTGAACGTTCGCGGCGCGCCGGCTGAACCCGCCGGCCGCGCGGTGAAGTCGCGCGGGTGCACAAGGACGGTTCACTCCTTCCGCCCTTGGTGCCTGGAGACCCCGCGCGAGGCAAGAGGGGCGGCGGTGATGCTGGGACCGGCTTCCGGTTCCCATTCGCGCGCCGCCGCCCCTGGCTGGTTAGCGCGCCGGCTGCGATGGTGTTGTCGCGCGCGAGTCGGGGGCCGGCGGCTGCCCATAGAAGCCGCCGGTCTCCGGCGCTTTTGCTCCTTCCCTGCCGCCGCCATTGCATGGTAATATCACTCGCCTTAGCCAATCCTGGGGACTCCATGGCCGCCAAAGAATTCCGAGCCGTCGCCTGCTATCTGAGTGAGGCGCAGATTCAGCGCCTGAAGGCACTCGCCCTCCGGATGGACAGGCCGGTAGCCTGGATCATTCGTGCGGCGGTCGATTCCTACGTGAAACAGCGGGGGGCGCGGAAATGAGTACCGCGGAGAAGCGTGAGGCAGAAAGTGAATGCGAGAACAGCGAGGGTGCCGAGATCATTAATTTCACGATGCGGATGACGACCGAATTGCTGCAGGCTGGTAAGACTCCCGAGCAAGCCTTAGCAGAAGTGCTGCGGCTAGGTCGCGAAAAATGGCCTCACTTGTGGACAATCTCATGAGCACCGAGCAACTGCGCGCAGCCACCTACAGCCGATACAGCTCCGATCAGCAGCGCGAGTCCTCGATCGAGGACCAGCAGCGCGGCACCTACGCGCGCGCGGCGAAAGAGGGTTGGGAGATCGTGGTCGACTACGCCGACGCGGCCATGTCCGGCGCCGACAACCAGCGGCCGCAATACCGGAAGATGCTCGAAGTGGCGGGACGCGACTTCGACGTGCTGCTGATCGATGCCCTCTCACGCCTGGCGCGCGACCGGATCGAGCAGGAACAGGCGATCAGGCGCTTGGAGTTCCACGGCGTGCGGATCGTCTCGACCACCGACGGCTACGACTCGCAGAGCAAGGCCCGGAAGGTGCACCGGGCGGTCAAGGGCCTGATGGACGAGATGCAGCTGGACGACCTGGCGGCCGCCGTGCACCGAGGACAGGCTGGCCAGGCCGAGAAAGGACGGTGGAACGGCGGCCGGCCCTACGGCTATCGGCTGCGCCGCCTGACGGACCCCGCACGCTTGGACGCCTACGGCGAGCCGGAGCGTATCGGCACGGTGCTGACGGTGGACGTCGACCAGGCGCCCATCGTCCGGGAGATCTTCGAGCGCTATGCGCGCGGCGAGTCGACCCTGCAGATTGCCACCGACCTGAACGCGCGTGGCGTGCCGTCCCCTGGCAGCAGCTGGAAACGCACCGTCAGGCGGTGCAAGGGTTGGATGGATTCCAGCATCCGCGTCATTCTGCTGAATCCGCTGTATACCGGCCGCCAGCGCTGGAACACGTCCCAATTCGTGCGTGACCCGGAGACCAAGCGCTACCTGCGGCGCGAGCGGCCGGAGGCCGAGTGGGTGGTGGTGCAGAAGGAGGAGCTGCGCATCGTCTCCGACGAACTGTTCGCCCGGGCGCAACGCTTCTCGACGCTTCCGCTGGACGACCCGCGGCGCCGCTCGGGCGGCAAGGCACGGTTCCTGCTCTCGGGGCTCATGTCCTGCGCCAAGTGCGGCCGGAGCATGGTGCTGTGGGGGAAGCACCATTACACCTGTGGGTCCTACGTCGGCGGCCGTGCCTGCGACAACCATGTGCGCGTGAAGCGCGCGCACGCCGAGGACGTGATCCTGGGGCCCATCCTCGAGGACATGCTGGCGCCGGCCCGAATCGCGCGCATCGCCCGTCAGGTGGTGCGGGAGGAAGAGGCGCGGTTACAGGCGGTGGCCGCCCGGGCGCCGGCGCCGAAGGCCCTGGCCGAGCTCGATCAGCGGATTCTGAGGCTGCGCGCACGGCTGGCAAGCGGCGATCCCGACATGGCCCCTGATGAGCTGCAGGCGGCGATCGACACCGCCACGGCCAAGCGCCAGGCCCTTGCCGCCAGCCCGCCGCGGCGCGATGCCGCGGCGGCTAAACTCGAGGCATTCCTGCCTCGAGCGGCGGAGCTGTTCCGCAAGACGGTGAAGCGCGGACTGGACGGCGACCCGGCGGCGGCGGCTGAGGCCCGTACGATCCTCCGTAGCCGGCTGCTGCTCGGCGGG
>DATJUU010000072.1:0-3168 GCA_035502155.1 Opitutaceae bacterium | reverse complement strand
GCTGTTCGAACGCACCGGCGAACGCACGCTGCTCGGGGAGGCGATCAAGGCCTACCAGACCGCGCGTGAGGAGTGGAACGCCCTCGCGGCCCTGACCACCGGCGTCTACGTCCGCGACCTGACCTACGGCGAAGGCTGGTTCCAGCGCGGGCATTGGTCCGACCGCCTCGCCGCGATCGATCGCGACATCGCCCTGCTTCAGGTCAAGGCGGCGGCAGCTCCGATCACCGGAAACCTGCCGCCGGACAAGGCCGCCGCCCTCGTGCGGGAGGTCCTCGGCCAGCCCGAGCGGCCCGCGGGGGGCGCGACGCATGCGCCGCCCGGGCCGTTCCGCCGCGGCGCCGCGGTCACGGTGGCGCTCGGGTTCGAACGCCAGACGCCCGCGCCGGCCGCCGCGCGGCTCTACTATCGGCACACCCAGCAGGCCGAGCCATGGCGCGACCTGCCCATGACGCCCACTGCGGACGGCTGTCAGGCGGTCATCCCGGGCGACTACACCGACTCGCCCTATCCCTTGGAATACTATTTCGAGCTGCGTGGAACCGCCGGGCGCCCGTGGCTCTTCCCGGGCTTCAACGGCACCCTCAGCAACCAACCCTACTTCGTCCTGCGCCAGGCGCCCGCTCCGCAATGAAGCCACTCGTCCTCGCCCTCCTCGCCTCCGGCGCGCTGGCCTCGGTCACGCGCGCGCAGGGAACCGACCTGCAGTCGCCCGTCGTCGCCGGCGGCGGCACTTTTCAGCTCCAGCGCCCGGAGATTTATCACCGCGGCTGGATCGACCTGAACAAGAACGGCGTCAAGGACGTCTACGAAGACGCCGCCCAGCCGATCGACGCCCGCCTCGACGACCTGCTGCGGCGGATGACCCGCCCGGAGCGCATCGGCCAGCTCTGGCAACGCAAGGTCGCGACCGATTCCGTGACGCAGGATGCCGCGCTGCTGGCCGCCGGCGGGCTCGGCTCCTACCTCGGAGCGGCGCCGGATCCCGCCCGCCGCAACCAGCTGCAGCGCGCCGCCGTCGAGGATTCGCGCCTCGGCATCCCGCTGATCTTCGGCTTCGACACGATTCACGGCTTCCGGACGATCTTCCCGATTCCGCTCGGCCTGTCCTGTGCGTGGGATCCCGCGCTGGTGGAGCGCGTCGACACCGTCGCCGCCGCCGAGTCGGCCGCCGCCGGCGTCGACTGGGTCTTCGCGCCGATGGTGGACATCGCCCGCGATCCGCGCTGGGGACGCATCGCCGAGGGATTCGGCGAGGATCCGTGGCTGGGCGGCCGGATGGCCGCCGCCGCGGTGCGCGGCTTCCAGGGCCCCGACATCGCCGCCGAGGGCCGCGTCGCGGCCTGCCTGAAGCACTTCGTCGGCTACGGGGCCGCCGAGGGCGGGCGCGACTACAATTCGACCGAGATCGGCCCCTCGACCCTGCGCAACATCTACCTGCCGCCGTACCGCGCCGGCGTCGAGGCGGGCGTCACGACGCTGATGAGCGCCTTCAACAGCCTCAACAACGTGCCGGCCTCCGCGACCCGCTTCACGCTCACCGACGTGCTCCGCGGGGAGTGGCGTTTCGGCGGCTTCGTGGTCAGCGACTGGGCGGCGGTCGAGGAGATGGTCCACCACGGCTATGCCGCCGACAAGGCGCAGGCCGCCGCGGCCGCCCTCCACGCCGGCGTCGACATGGAGATGGTCAGCGATTGCTACCGCACCAGCCTGCCGGCGCTGCTGGATTCCGGCCGCATCCCCGCCGCGGAACTCGACCAAGCGGTGCGGCGCATCCTCCGCGTCAAACTGGCCAAGGGCCTCTTCGACCGGCCCTACGCCGGGCCGGCGGCGCTCGACGCCGCCGCCGCCACCGCCCTCGCCCGCGAGGCCGTGACCCGCAGCTGCGTGCTCCTCAAGAACGACGGCCCCATCCTGCCGTTGCGCGACGGCGGCACGGTGGCCCTGATCGGCCCGCTGGCCGCGGACCGGCACAATCTGCTCGGCTGCTGGGCGGGACTCGGCCGCGACGAGGACGTTGTGACGCTCCGCGACGGACTCGCCGCCGCGCTCCCGGGTGCAAAGCTGATTGACGCGAAAGGCTGCGACCTCACCGGCACCGACACCGGCGGGTTTCCCGCGGCGGTGGCCGCGGCCCGGCAGGCGGATGTCGTCGTGCTGGCGGTGGGCGAGCCGGCCAACTTTTCGGGCGAACACAACAGCCGCGCCGAGCTTGGTCTCCCGGGTATGCAGCAAGCGCTCTTCGACGCCGTCGCCGCCGCCGGCAAACCGGTGATCACCGTCCTTTTCGCCGGACGTCCGCTTGCGGTCCCGGCGGTATTCGAAAAATCCGCCGCCGTGCTGCTGGCGTGGCATCCGGGCGTCCAGGGCGGCCCCGGGATCGCCGACGTGCTCAGCGGCCGGGTGGACCCCTCCGGGCGGCTGACCACGACGCTCCCGGCCAGCGTCGGACAGCTGCCGGTGTACTACAATCACCTCGCGACCGGCCGGCCGCTGACCATCTACAAGGACGGACCGACGGCTCCGCTGCGGCCCTTCGGCTTCGGGCTCACGTACACCCGGTTCGAGTACGGCCCGACGCGCCTGTCCTCCGACCACCTCAAAGACGGGTCCCTGACCGTGATGGTGCGTCTGACCAACTCCGGCGCCCGCGCCGGCACCGAAGTGGCCCAGCTGTACCTGCATGCCACGGCCTGCTCCTTCGGCATCCGCCCCGTCCGCGAATTGAAGGGCTTCCAGCGGGTGACGCTCCAGCCCGGGGAGACGCGGGAGGTCAGCTTCAGCCTGCGCGCGAACGATCTCGGCAGCTGGACTCCGGACGGCCGCTGGATTGCGGAGCCGGGCCACTACGAGGCGGTGGTCGCTCCGGATGCCGCCAGCGGCACGATGATCGGCTTTGATCTGGATCCGTAGGCCGGACCGGAATCCGAAGCGGACGGCTATAGGCGCCACTCGCCCGCCAGCAGACGCGGTAGGAGCGGCTGCAGGATCCGATAGCTGGCGCCCCAAAGGCGATGGGGGCCGATCTGGTAGAACGGGACGCGCCGCGGCGCCGGCCACGTGGGAAAATGGGCGATGTCCTCGCCCCGGGCCTCCGGTCGGACGAGGTCCTGCGCCGGGACTTCCAGCACCTCCGCAATCTCCTCCGCGCGGGGATGCCACGCCGGC
>DATJUU010000071.1:0-8527 GCA_035502155.1 Opitutaceae bacterium | reverse complement strand
AGGCTCAGCCGCATGCCCAGGCCGAACTCGGCGTTGTCCTCGAAGAGCGAGTTGGACCAGGCGGGGCCGCGGCCCTCCTCGTTGCGGGTGTAGGGCGTGGTCGGCAGGTTGCCGCCGTAGATGGACGAGCAGCCGGTGGCGTTGGTGATCACCGCGCGGTCGCCGAAGAGCTGGGTGAGCAGCTTGACGTAGGGCGTCTCGCCGCAGCCGGAGCAGGCGCCGGAGAACTCGAACAGCGGGTCGAGGAATTGGGCGCTCTTGACCTGGTCGAGCTTGAGCGTGGACCGGTTCGGGGCGGGCAGGGCGAGGAAGAACTCGAAGTTCTTCTTCTCGGCCGCGCGCAGCGGGGCCTGCGGGGCCATGTTGATGGCCTTCTTCGCCGGGTCGGTCTTGCTTTTGACCGGGCAGAACTGGACGCAGAGCTCGCAGCCGGTGCAATCCTCGGGCGCGACCTGCAGCGTGTAGCGCATGCCCTTGACGTCGGGCGAGCGAAAGTCGGTGACGTGGAAGCCCTCGGGGGCGCCGGCCAGCGCCTCGGGCGGGAAGTACTTCGCGCGGATGGCGGCGTGCGGGCAGATCTCCACGCACTTGTTGCACTGGATGCACAGCGCCGTGTCCCAGACCGGGATCTCGTCGGCGAGGTTGCGCTTCTCCCAGCGCGAGGTGGCGGTGGGCCAGGTGCCGTCCGGCGGGAAGGCGCTGACCGGGAGGTCGTCGCCGCGGCCGGAGAGCATGACGGCGGTGATGTTGCGGACGAAGTCGGGGGCGTCCTCCGGCACGGGGGGCGGCCGGTGCAGGCTGGAGGTGGCGCCGGCGGCCGGGATCGGGACCTCGTGGAGGGCCTCGAGCGCGGCGTCGACGGCGGCGGTGTTCTTCTTCACGACCTCCTCGCCCTGGCGGCCGTAGGTCTTCTTGATCGCCTTCTTGATGCTCTCCAGCGCCTGGGCCACGGGCAGCACCCGGCTCAGGGCGAAGAAGCAGGTCTGCATGATCGTGTTGATGCGGCCGCCCATCCCGCAGGCGCGGGCGACGGCGCCGGCGTCGATGGCGTAGAAGCGCAGTTTCTTCGCGAGGATCGTCTGCTGCGTCTCGGTGGTCAGGCGGTTCCACAACGTCTCGACCGGGCCGGGGGCGTTGAGCAGGAAGACGCTGCCGGGGGCGGCGGCGTCCAGGACGGGCTGCGTCTCCAGCAGGAAGAACTGGTGGCAGGCGACGAAGTCGGCGTGGCGCACCAGGTAGGGGGCGCGGATCGGCGTGTCGCCGAACCGCAGGTGGGAGATGGTCACGGCGCCGGACTTCTTCGAGTCATAGACGAAGTAGCCCTGGGCGAACTTGCCGGCCTCCTCGCCGATGATCTTGATCGTGTTCTTGTTCGCCCCGACGGTGCCGTCGGCCCCCAGGCCGAAGAAGACGGCGGCGGTGCGCTCCGGCGGCTCGATGTTGACGTCCGGATCGTAGTTGAGGGACAGGCCGGTGACGTCGTCGCGGATGCCGATGGTGTAGGGGTTGCGGGGGTTCGGGCGGCCGAGCTCGGCGAACACGCCCAGCACCATGGCGGGGTTGAATTCCTTCGAGGAAAGACCGTAGCGGCCGCCGGTGATGGTGATCCGGCCGCCCTTGGGCTTGAACCAGCCCTTCAACTCGGCCTCGCGCAGCGCGGCGACCACGTCGACATAGAGCGGGTCACCCACGGCGCCGGGCTCCTTGGTGCGGTCGAGCACGGTGAGGGCGCGGACGGTGGACGGCAGGGCGTCGGCGAAGGCCTTCGGGGAGAAGGGTCGGTAGAGGCGGACCTTGAGCACGCCGACCTTCTCGCCGTTGGCGTTGAGCCAGGCGACGGTCTCGGCGACGGTCTCGGCGCCGGAGCCCATGATCACGACGACCCGTTCGGCCTCGGGATGGCCCTCGTAGTCGAAGAGGTGGTAGCTGCGCCCGGTGAGCTTGGCGAACAGGTCCATCGTCTCCTGGGTGATGCCCGGGATGGCGTCATAGAAGCGGTTGATGGACTCGCGGGCCTGGAAGAAGACGTCGGGATTCTGGGCGGTGCCGCGCAGCACCGGATGGTCCGGGGTGAGCGCCCGGCGGCGGAAGGCGGCGACGGCTTCGGGGTCGACGAGCGCGCGCAGGGTGTCGTCGTCGAGCTTGGCGACGGTGTTGACCTCGTGGGAGGTGCGGAAGCCGTCGAAAAAGTGGAGGACGGGCACGCGGGTCAGCAGGGTGGAGGCGTGGGAGATGGCGGCGAGGTCGTGGGCCTCCTGCGGGGAGTTGGAGGCGATCATGGTCCAACCGCACTGGCGGCAGGCCATGACGTCGGAGTGGTCGCCGAAGATCGAGAGGGCGTGGGTGGCGAGGGTGCGGGCGCTGACGTGGATGACGCACGGGGTGAGCTCGCCGGCGATCTTGTACATGTTCGGGATCATCAGCAGGAGGCCCTGCGAGGCGGTGAAGGTGCTGGCCAGCACGCCGCCCTGCACGACGCCGTGGACGGCGCCGGCGGCGCCGCCCTCGGACTGCATTTCGACGACCTCGGGAACCTGGCCCCAGATGTTGGGCTGCTGGGCGACGGCCCACTCGTCGGCCCATTCGGCCATCGTCGAGGATGGCGTGATCGGATAGATCGCGAAGATCTCGCTGAGGCGGTACGCAGCGGAAGCGACGGCTTCGTTTCCATCCAAGGTGGAGAACGCGGATTTGACGGCAGTTTTCACGGCGAAGTTGTCAGTAAGTGGTTGAGTGACCGGCGGGTTCAAAGGGTAGCGCCGGGAGGGCGGATTCGCTCCGCATCCGTTGGCGAGCATTGCGCAGATATTGAAAGCCCGGGCGCCGCCGGGGTTGCGCCGCGCGGGCCGCCGGATCCGGGCACAAAAAAGCCCCGGTCGGCGACCGGGGCGCGGGACTGACTGGGCCGGCGCGACTTACTTGGGCGGCGGCGGGGGCGGCGGCATCTGGGTCAGGAAGCTGTCGTCGATGCGCCTGGCCACCATGTCGTACATGCGCTGGATCTCCAACTCGGAGTTGCGCCGGTCGATCTTGGCCAGCTCGACCTTGGCGGCATCGTCAAAGACCTCGCGGTTGAGGGCCTCGCGCTGGCTGCGCAGGCTGGCGATGCTTTTCTGCATGTCGGCGATCTCCTTGTTGAGGTCGGTGGCCTCCTTCAGCCAGCGATTGGTCTCGTCGCGCACCCGGTTGTCCTCCTCCTGCTGCTGGGCTTTGGCCTTCTCTTCCTTCTCGCGGTCCTTCGCGGCGCGCGCGGCCTGCTGCTTGGCGGCCTCATCCTGGGCCTTTTGCTCCATCGCCTTGCGGTTGGCGTCGTCGCGGGCCGCCTGCTCGTCCGCCGCCTGCTTCTGGGCGGCCTCCTGCCGGGCGATCTGGGGCTTGGCGACCTGCGTATAGTAGACCGCAAAGACGATGAACAGGGTCGTTGGGGCGATGAGATAAAACTTGTTCATGGATTCAAGCGAGGGGTCGGGGGCTCAGCTGTTCTTCTTGGCCTTGGCGGCCGCCGCCTCGGCTTCGGCGTGCGCCTTGTCGGCCGCGGCGATCCTGGCCAGCATATCCTGGTAGGTCTTCACGTTCTCCTGGGCTTTGGTGACAAAGGTGCGGAGGAAGGACTCCTCGTCGACGTACTGCTTCTTCTGCAGCTCGAGCTGGGCGATGTCGGACTTGATGTCCTCGGCGTCGGTCTTCAGGCGGTCCACCTGCGGCCGGAGCCGCTTGTTGACGTCCTCAAACGCCTGGTTGCGCTTGTCCATCAGGGCCTGGCGGGCGGCCTCCTCCTCCTCCTTCTTCTTCTCGGCGGCGGCGCGCTCGGCCGCGCGCTTGGCCTGGGCGGCGATGGCTTCCTCCACCGCCTTTTTGCGCATCTCGGCCTGCGCGATCAGGCGGGCCTTGCGCTCCTCGGCGTCCCGGAGCTCCTGTTCATGCGCCCGGATCGCGGCGCCCTGCGCGAAATTCCAGTAGAAGGCGATGAAGACCAGCAAGCCGACAACCGGCGGGATGACATAGACTTTTTTCATGACAAAGGGGTGGGAGGAGGGAGGTTATTTGCCCTGGCCGGCGGCGTTGGGCTTGTTGTTGATGTCCTGCTGGGAGGCCTTGATGGCGTCGAGCATCTTGGCGGCATCCTTTGCCGCCTCCGGATATTTGGCCGCCTCCTGCGCGGCCTTCGTGGCCTCGTCGTAGTACTTCAGGTCGTAGGCGAGATAGGCGTAGAACAACCAAGCCACCTGCGGCTTCTCGGTGCCGCCCTTGGCCACGCAGATCTTGATGTGCTCCAGGGCGTCCTTCTCCCGGTCCATGCCGTTGTAGACCTGGGCGATCTGGTACTCCAGCTGGCCGGACTCGGGGAAGGCCTTGGCCGCGTCCTCGAGCGTCTGCACCGCCCGCAGATCCTGGTGCTGCTGCTGATAGGAGTAGGCGAGCAGCTCCCAGTTCTGCCGCGAGGCCTCAATGGAGCCATTGCGCAGCCCCGTGTCGAGCAGCTGGCAGGCGCGCTCGTACTGGCCCACGGTGAAGTACAGCGTGACCAGGTTCATGTTGTCCTTGGGCGAATTCAGGAAGCCGAGCTTCTGCGCCCGTTCGAGCGTGATGATCGCCCGCACGTTGTAGCTGTAGGCGAGCTTGTCGTCGTGCTGCTTCTCCGAGGCGATGCCCGCGAGCTGGAGGTAGGTGAAGGCCAGCTGCTGCCAGTAACCCTTGTTCTCGGGCTTGTCGCGGAGCCGCAGCTCCAGGAGCTCGTAGCCCTCCTGCAGGCGGTTGAGCTGGAAAAGGGCGGAGATCTTGAGCTGGTAGAAGACGTCACGGGGCGTGGCCGCCGCCCGCAGGCCCAGGTCGATCCACTGCAGGGCCTTGTCCATCATGGCCGGGTCGGCCTTTTGCTCCCCGTTGATCTCGATCCCCTGGCCGACCGTGAAATAAAGCGAGGCGGCCAGCTGGATGTCGTCCTGGGTGAGGGCCGTCTTGTCGGCGCCCTGCAGCCACCGGTCCAGCATGGTCAGGGCCTGGTCGTAATAAGCCTTCTGGGCCTTGGGATCCTTCGTGGTCGCGCCCTCCTGGTAGGCGAGCTTGGACATGGCGACCAGGGTCTCCTGCAGATCCTTCTTGTTAAGATAGTGATGCTGGTTGTCGATCGCGAGGCGGTGATCGAGGTCTTCCAGGCCGGCTTGAAAATCGGGCTTCGGCAGGTTCAGGTGGGCCTGGAACCGCAACAGGTACATCACGCACGCGTCGTAGCTGTCCGCCGGGACCTTCGCCAGGATCTTGTCGAGCGAGACAAGCACCTTGTCCCACTGCTTCGCCTCACTCTCCGGCCGCACCTCCTCGTTGATCACGTCCTGCGTGTCCTGGGTGAGCTGCGGCGCCTCCTGGTCGGCGGCCCGCAGGCGGCCGGGGATCGCGGCGGCCACCGCGGCCGCCAGCAGCGCCGTCAGGGTAAGGGGTTTCCGGAACAAGGCCATGGCGAAAGGGGCTGGTTCAGTCGTTGAAGCTGAAGACGATCGGCACCGACATGTGGGTGGCCACGGCGCGGCCGCCCTTGCGGCCCGGTTTGAACTTCCACTTGCTGACGGCCTGCACGGCCGGCTGCTCGAATTCGCGGTGCGTGGAGTTGATCACGTAGGCGTCGCGCACGTCGCCGTTGGAGTCGACGATGAAGCCGATGTTGACCTCGCCGGTGATGCCGGCGCGGCGCATCTCATACGGGTAGATCGGCTGCTGCTGCACGCGCGCGACCGGAATCTGGTCGAGTTGGGAGAGGTCGAAGATCTGGCCCAGGCCGCGGCCGAATCCGGTCGGGCGGGTGGCCGGGATCGTGACCACGCCCTTGGCCTGGTCCAGACCCGGCGGGGGCGGCGGCTCGACCTGCTGCGTGAAGGACGCGTTCGGGACGATGTTGGGAATGTCCACCAACGAGGGCGGGGCGAAGGTCACCTGGGTCATGTCCTCGTCCGGCGGCGGCTCGTCGCGCTTGTCCGGCGGTTCCGGGGGCAGGGTGGGCATCTCGATTTGGACGATGTCATCCTGCGCGGCCGCGGCCTTGTGGACCTCCTTGGTCCGGCCATTGAGGCCCAGGAAGAAGATCGCGTGCGCCGTGACTGACACCACGATGCCGATGATGAGATCCTTCCGCATGGAAAGTGAAGCGCTTGAGGTTGGGGGAAAGGGTTATTTGCCGGTCGGGCGGGTGCGGGTCTCCATGGACACCTTCTCGATGCCCGCCTTGCGGATCTCGTCGAGAACCTGCACGGTCACGCCCCAGCGGGCGCGGTCGTCGCCGGCCACCAGGATCTTGGGGATGTCGGCCTGCTGCTTGAAGTGCTCCAGCCGGCCCTCCAGCTCGTCGATGTCGAACAGCTCGTGGTTCCAGTAGAGGTTACCCTGGTCGGAAACCTGGATCGTGGCCATGTCCTTGGGATTGTCCTGCTGGGTCTGCGGGGTGGTGGACGCCACCGGCAGGTCAACCGGGACCGACTGGATGCGGTTCAGGGACAGGGTGAACAGCACGAAGGTCGCCAGCAGGAAGAAGATCACATCGATCAGCGGGATGATCTCGATGCGGGCCTTCTTGCGGGAGCGGAGCTTGACGCGGGTACCTTCCATGGAAGCGGTGGGTCGCCAGGTTCGGGGCTACAGGTTATAACGGGGATCCGGACGGTTTCTTAGGGCGCAACGGCGGCCCCTATTTGGCCTGGAACACGCGCGTTTCGATGAAGATCTGGGGGATGCCGGCGATGCGCACCTGGTCGACCACGTAGGTCACCTGGGCGAAGAGGGTGCGCTCGTCCCCGTTGATCAGGATGCGGGCGTCGGCGCCTTCCTCGCGCTGGTAGGCCGTGAGGCGGGCCAGGAACTCGTCGAGGGTGACCAGCTCCTTGTCCCAGTAAATCGTGCCTTCGGCCGTGACGGTGAGCGTGACGGCGCCGGTCGGATCGCGCGGAATGCTGGTCTGCGCCGTCGGCAGGGTGACCGGATGCCCCTTGGTCTGGTTGAGCGAAAGGGTGAAGAGGACGAAGGTGGCGAGCAGGAAGAAGATAACGTCGATCAGCGGGATGATCTCGATTCGGGCTCTCTTCTTGCCACCGGAGTCACTGCCGCCACCACCATGCATGGATAAGGGAGGTTGGTTGGTTGAAAGGGAGAAGGAGCGGCGCGCAGGCGGGGCTTACTTCTTGACCGCCCCGTCCGGGGTGCTCTTGCGGATGATCAGTTCCAGCGCGCTGCCGGCGTCCTCCACCTCGTGCCGGGCCTCTTCGAGGCGGGCGTTGAGAATGTTGAAGGGGAAGAGGGTGCAGACCGCGACCAGCAGGCCGCAGGCGGTGGCGATCAGCGCCTCGGCCACACCACCGGTGATCGAGCCGGCCTTGGAGGCGATGTCGCCGCCGGTGCCGAGCGAGCCGAAGGTGGACATCATGCCGGTGACCGTGCCGAACAGACCGAGCAGCGGGGCCGCCGTGATGCAGGTGTCCAGCGTGGCGAGGCCCTGCTGGAAGCGCGCCAGCTCCTGGTTGGAGGCGCGGATGAAGGCGTTGGAGAGCGAGGTGTCGCGGTGGCTGAGCGCGTACACGAGCACGCGCACCACGAAGTCCTTGCTCTTCTGGCCGAACGCGATGGCGCCCTCGACATCCTCGTTCTCGACCTTCTCGAGCACCTTCTCGACCATGTCATGGTCGCGATAGGCGCTCTCGCGGATGATGAAGATGATCCGCTCAACGACGACGGTGACGGCGAGCAGGGAGACCGCCAGCATGGGCCACATGGCGAAGCGTCCCGCCTGGAACAGCTCCATGGGAGTCTTGTTCATGAGTAGCACGAAGGCCAGGGGCAGTGATGTAATCATGATCGATGGGTTGGGTGAATTAAGGTTGGGTGGGTGATCAGGAAGAGGGTGAAGCGGGGCGATGGGGGAGGGGTATCGATAGCAGCAATGGGGCCGAGGGGGAGAACAAATTTCTTGCGTCCGGAGGTTATTAGCGGGGGGACCTCAGGCAGGATCGTTTGGGTAATGAAAAGCAGCAAGCGCCGCGACTCAAGCGCGGGATCTCAGAGCAGGATTGGTCTTGGCCGGCTGGACGACGGCATCGCTACTGATGGGGATAGGGGCTCCAAGGGGTTTGGCAACCTTCAAAAGAGAAACGGTGGAAATTGGCTGGCACGCCATGGCGCTGTCAATTCCCTTTCTCGACATTCGAACGGTCAAAACGTTTGTGACGGATTCGGTGTTTGCGAATCGCGCGGGTGCGCGTCGAATGGCTGCCCGACTAGGACTCGAACCTAGACAAACGGATTCAGAATCCGTTGTGCTACCATTACACCATCGGGCAACAACCCCCTTCAGAAATTCTCCGGCGGCGGGGACGCCCCGGATCGGGACCGGCGCGCCTCCGCGGGATGCGCGGGCGCCAGCTGGAGCCGGCGATGGGACTCGAACCCGCAACCCCCTGTTTACAAAACAGGTGCTCTGCCATTGAGCTACGCCGGCGTGGGAAACCGACTGTCGAAAAGGGAATTCAAACAACACTCCGACCGCGGC
>DATJUU010000070.1:0-41607 GCA_035502155.1 Opitutaceae bacterium | reverse complement strand
TGGGGCCCGAGGGTGATCCGCTCCTCGAGGTAATCCCGGGTGGTGCCGGGTTCGGGGCTGACGAGGGCCCGCTCCCGGCCGACGAGCCGATTGAGCAGGCTGCTCTTGCCGGCGTTGGGCGGGCCGAGGATCACGGTCTTCAGGCCGTCGCGGAGAATTTCGGCATAATGGCCGCCGGCAAGAAGGCGCGCGGTGTCGGTGTGCAGGCGCCCGATGCCGTCGAGCAGCAAGGTCCGATCTTCCGGCGGCAGATCTTCTTCGGGAAAATCCAACTGGGCCTCGACCCGCGCGACCAAATCGAGGAGTTGATCGGCCAGAACCCGAAGGCGCCGGCCCAAAGCTCCGCGGAGTTGCTGGTTCGCGGCCGCTAGGGCGCGATCGCTGCGGGCGCGGATGAGATCGGCCACCGCCTCGGCCTCGCTCAGGCCCAGTCGACCGTTCAGAAAGGCCCGCTTGGTGAATTCGCCGGGTTCGGCCGGACGACACCCGCGGGCGTAAAAATCTTGAAGTATCTTATGGATAATGAACGGGTTGCCATGGCAACTGACTTCAATGACGTCTTCTCCAGAATAGGAATTGGGGGCCTGGAAATACACCGCGACCACATCATCGATCAGCGCCCCGGTTCGGTCACGGTAATCACCGTGGTGCGCCTGGCGGGGCAGGGGAGTTTTGGCAAAGATGGCTTCCCAAAGCCGCCCGGAAAGGGGACCGCTGGCCCGGACGATGGCCAGGGCCGAGGTGCCCGCCGGCGTGGCCGGCGCGGCGATGGTGTCTGGGCACGACGCCATTCTGCCACCCAAGCGAGGATGGCCTTGAAGGCAAAGCGAAAGCGCGGCGCCGCATCGGCGCTTGGCCGGCGGACTTCTATTCGGACACGGGGCTGGCGGCGACCTCGGATCCGCCGGTAACGTTCACCCGCTCGAGAATCGCGGCCTTGATCTTGGCGGCGACTTCAGGGGCCTTGGCCAGGGCGTCCTTGGCCGCCTCCCGCCCCTGGCCGACCAGTTCACCGTTGTAGGCGATCCAGGCGCCCTTCTTTTCCAGAATGCGGTGCTCGAGACCCAGATCGAGGAGAGAGCCGGTCTGCGAGATGCCCTCGTCGTACATGATGTCGAATTCGCACTCGGTGAAGGGCGGCGCCACCTTGTTCTTCACAACCTTGATCTTCGTGCGGTTGCCCACGACGCGCCCGTCCGGGGTCTTGAGCTGATCCTTGCGCCGGATATCCAGACGGATCGTCGCGAAGAATTTCAGGGCACGGCCGCCTGGGGTCGTTTCCGGGTTGCCAAACATCACGCCGATCTTCTCGCGAATCTGGTTGGTGAAGATGCAGACGCACTTGGTCTTGCTGATGACGGAAGTCAGCCGCCGCATCGCCTGGCTCATGAGCCGGGCCTGGGAGCCGACGGTCGCGTCCCCCATTTGTCCGTCCAATTCAGCCCGCGAGACGAGGGCGGCCACTGAGTCGATGACGATGACGTCGATGGAATTGGAGCGGATCAGCGTCTCGGCGATGTTCAAGGCATCCTCGCCGCTGTCCGGCTGCGAAATCAGCAGGTCGTCAAGCTTGACGCCGACCACGCGCGCGTACTTCGGGTCGAGGGCGTGTTCGACGTCAATGAAGGCGGCGAGGCCGCCGCGGCGTTGCGCCTCGGCGATCACACTGAGACAAAAGGTGGTTTTTCCCGAGGATTCGGGGCCATAGATCTCGACGGTGCGGCCGCGCGGGAGGCCGCCGACCCCGAGGGCGAGATCGATGGCGAGCGAGCCGGTGGAGATCGTCTCGACGGTCATCCGCGATGCGCTGCCGAGGCGCATGATGGCGCCTTCGCCGAATTGCTTGGTGATCGCGGAAACGGCGAGCTCGATGTTCTTGGAGCGCGCGGTCTCCGGGGCGGACTCTGGGCGGGCCGGGGCGGCGGGCGATTTGGCTGGGGCGGCTTTCGACATGGGATTTGCGTATTTTGGAAAACGGAGGTTATGCGGAAAACCGGGGGCGGCGCGAGCACCGAAACCGGCCCGGATCCGAGGGCCTTTTTTCGGCAAAGAGCGCCGAGGGGCAAACGAAAAGAGGCGGACGCCGCGAATGTCGGCGGCGCGCCGGATCCGGGACCGGTCAACGGAGGCCGTGATAGTCCTTGAACCAGGCGACGAACCGCGGCAGGCCCTCCTCGAGCGGCACCTTGGGCTCGTAGCCGACCGCCGCGCGGATGTGGCGCAGGTCGGCGCAGGTCTCCGGCATCTCGGTGGCCAGCGGCGGGAGGAGTTCCAGCTTCGCCGGGCGGCCGAGCAGGGATTCGAGCAGCTGCACGAACCGGAGCATTTCGACCGGTCGGCTGTGGCCGATGTTGAAGATGCGCCACGGGGGCACCGGTTTTTCCGCCGGCGGGTGAAGCAGGACCCTGATCACACCGTCGACGATGTCGTCGACGTAGGTGAAATCTCGCTGGTAGCGGCCGTGGTTGTAGAGGCGGATGGGCTGGCCGTCGCAGATCGCGCGGGAGAAGAGCATCGGCGCCATGTCCGGGCGGCCCCAGGGACCGTAGACCGTGAAGAACCGCAGGCCGGTGAGGTTCAGGCCGTGCATGTGGGCGTAGCTGTAGGCCATCGCCTCGTTTGCCTTCTTGGTCGCGGCGTAGAAGGAGAGCGGCTGCCCCGTCTCAGCTTCCTCGGAGAACGGCACCCGGGCGTGCGCCCCGTAGACCGAGCTGCTGGAGGCGAACACGAAGTGCTTCGGCGGCCGCCGCCGCGCCGCTTCGAGGACGCAGGCGAAGCCGTCGAGATTGCTGTGCACGTAGGCGGCGGGATTCTCGAGGCTGTAGCGCACCCCGGTCTGGGCGCCGAGGTGGGCTAGGTAGTCCGGCCGAAAATGCCCGTAGATCCCGTCCCAGGCCGCGGCGTCCGCGAAATCGGCCCGCACGAAGCGGAAGCCGGCGAGCTTCTCCAGGGCCGCGAGCCGCGCCCGCTTGAGCTCGCCGGAGGCGTACTCATTCAGATTGTCGACTCCGAGCACCTCGCACTGCTCGGCGGAGGCCAGGCGCTGGCACACATGGAAGCCGATAAACCCGGCTGCGCCGGTGACGAGTACTTTCATCGGCCCGGGGGTCTAGACGAAAGGGTGGGGCGCCGCTAGGCAAAACTCGTTCCGGCCGGGATTCCGGGTCTGGCCGGCGCCCCGCGCCCGCCACCAAAGCTTTCTCTTGATTGTCGGAAAAGCGCCCCTATAAGTTGCGCCGCTTTTGTCGTCCGGCATAGTTCTTGCATGAAGATCAAGGCCTACCTCAAACCGCATTGCGGCTGGTCCCGCGGGGTGCGCGCCATCATGCGCAAATACAATCTCGAGTACGACGACATCGACATCCTGAACAACCACGCCCACTACGAGGAGATGGTGCGCAAGTCGTCCCAGCCGCTTTCCCCCTGCGTCGAGATCGACGGCATCATGCTCGCCGACGTCTCCGGCGAGGAGGTGGAAAACTATCTGCTCGCCAACAATCTGGTCGAACCCAGCGATGCCCCCGCCCCGGAGCCCACCAATGTCGGCTGCACCGACGGGGAGAATGCCAAAATGGCCACCAAAACGATCCGGTTCTTCTGACGAGCCACTCGGTCAAAACCATCCAAGTTTTCACAGGGCCGGCTCGCGCACCGCGGGACCGGCCCTTTCCTTGTCTCCCATCCGTCACCGAGTTTCCCGTTGACCCACCGCCCAACGCCACACCGTATCCGCACTGATGAATCGCCATCCTGACAGCGCCCCCCGGCCCGCGCGGCTGGGCCTGCCGCCGAAGCAGGGGCTCTACGACCCCTGGTTCGAGCACGACGCCTGCGGCGTCGGCTTCGTCGTCGACATCAAGGGCCGCAAATCGAACCAGATCCTGCAGCAGGCGATCCAGGTGCTGCGCAACCTCGACCACCGCGGAGCCAGCGGGAGCGAGCCCAATACCGGCGACGGCGCCGGCGTCCTGCTCCAGCTGCCCCACACCTTTCTCGCCGAGGTCTGCAAGAAGACGCGCATCGCCCTGCCAGGCCCGGGTGAGTACGGCTGCGGCCTCGTCTTCCTGCCCCGCAATCCCAACCACCGGCGGCGCCTCGAGGAGCGCTTCGAGCAGATCATCCAGGCCGAGGGGCAGACGTTCCTCGGCTGGCGCACGGTGCCTGCCAACAGCTCGTCGCTCGGCGACACCGCCCGCTCGTGCGAGCCGTTCATCCGTCAGGTGTTCATCGGCCGCAACCGCAAGCTCACCGACGACCTCGCCTTCGAGCGCAAGCTCTACGTCATCCGCAAGCGCGCCTACAGCGAGCTCCGGGCCGGCGGCCTCGACGGCGGGGAGTACTGGTACCTGCCCAGCCTTTCCAGTCGCACCATCGTCTACAAGGGCATGCTCCTCACCGAGCAGCTCCCGGAATACTTTCCGGACCTGCGCGACCCGGCGATGGAGACCGCGCTCGCCCTGGTGCATTCGCGCTTCAGCACGAATACCTTTCCCAGCTGGGAGCGCGCCCACCCGTACCGCTATCTGG
Organism: Opitutaceae bacterium; assembly: GCA_035502155.1. Taxonomy (GTDB): domain Bacteria; phylum Verrucomicrobiota; class Verrucomicrobiia; order Opitutales; family Opitutaceae; genus Fen-1467. The sequence continues at coordinate 37,080 of DATJUU010000070.1, read as the reverse complement.
CGCACAACGGCGAGATCAACACCCTCCGCGGCAACATCAACTGGATGCACGCCCGCGAGGCGCTGTTCGAGTCGGACCTCTTCGGCGACGACATCGCTAAGATCCACCCGGTCGTCGATCCCAACGGCAGCGACTCCGCGATGTTCGACAACACGCTGGAACTGCTCGTCCTGGCGGGCCGCCCGCTGGCGCACGCGATGATGATGTTGATCCCCGAGCCGTGGTCCGGCCACCAGACCATGGACGACGACCGGCGCGCCTTCTACCAGTACCACAGCTGCCTGATGGAGCCGTGGGACGGCCCGGCCTCCATCGCCTTCACCGACGGCGTTCGCATCGGCGCCGTGCTGGATCGCAACGGTCTGCGCCCCTCGCGCTACTACGTCACCAAGGACGACCGTGTGATCATGGCTTCCGAGGTCGGCGTGCTCGACGTGCCGCCCGACCAGGTGCTGGAGAAGGGCCGCCTGCAACCCGGCCGCATGTTCCTCGTCGACACCGGCGAGGGCCGGATCATCGCGGACGAGGAGCTCAAGGCCAAGATTGCGGGCGAGCGCCCGTACCGCCTCTGGCTGCAGGAACACCTCGTGCAGCTCCAGGACCTGCCGGCGGCGCCGAGCCTGCCGGAGCCGGACGCGCGCACGCTGCTCCAGCGCCAGATCGCGTTCGGCTACACCTTCGAGGACCAGCGCATCCTCCTCACGCCGATGGCGCGCGACGGCGTCGAGGCGGTCGGCTCGATGGGCAATGACGCCGCCCTGGCCGTGCTCTCGAACCGGCCGCGGCTGTTCTACGATTACTTCAAGCAGCTCTTCGCCCAGGTCACCAACCCGCCGATCGACTGCATCCGCGAGGAGCTCATCGTCTCGGCGGAAACCCGGCTCGGGTCGGAGGGCAACCTGCTCAACCCGCAGCCGTCCGCCTGCCGCCGCGTCGAGCTGGAATGGCCGATCCTCACCAACGAGGAGTTCGCCAAGATCCGGCGCCTCGACCTGCCCGGCTTCAAGGTCGGCGTGCTCCCGATCCTCTTCCGCGTCACCCGCGGCGAGAAGGGCCTCGCCAAGTCCCTCGAGGAGCTGTGCGTGATGGCGCGGCGCATGATCGAGGAGGAGGAGGTCAACCTCATCATCCTCAGCGACCGCGGCGTGAATCAGGACTACGCGCCGGTGCCGGCGCTGCTCGCCGTGGCCGGCCTGCACCACTACCTCATCCGCGAGGGCCTGCGCACCCGCATCAGCATGGTGCTGGAAACCGGCGAGGCGCGCGAGGTGCACCATTTCTCGCTGCTGATCGGCTACGGCTGCAGCGCGATCAACCCCTACCTGGCGTTTGAGACCGTCGACGAGATGATCCACGACGGCCTCCTGCCGAACGTGGACCACAAGGCCGCCCGCAAGAACATCGTCAAGGCGGCGTCGAAGGGCGTGGTCAAGGTCATGTCCAAGATGGGCATCTCCGCGATCCAGAGCTACCGCGGCGCCCAGGTGTTCGAGGCCGTCGGCCTGCGGCAGGATGTCATCGACCACTACTTCACGTGGACGCCCTCGCGCGTCGGCGGCATCGGGCTCGACGTCATCGCGCAAGAGGTGCTCGCGCGGCACCGCGAGGCCTTCCCCGGCCGCGCGGTCAACGGCCAGGTGCTGCCCGCCGGCGGCCAGTACCAGTGGCGCGACGACGGCGAATTCCACCTCTTCAACCCCGAGACGATCCACCGCCTGCAGAAGGCCGTGCGCACCGGCAGCTACGCGGTCTACAAGGAGTACGCGAAGCTGGTCAACGACCAGGCGAGGAACCTCTGCACCCTGCGCAGCCTGCTCGACTTCAAGCCCGGCACCCCCGTGCCCCTGGCCGAGGTCGAGCCGGTCGAGGTCATCATGAAGCGCTTCAAGACCGGCGCGATGTCCTACGGCTCCATCAGCCAGGAGGCCCACGAGACGCTGGCGGTGGCCATGAACCGGATCGGCGGCAAGTCCAACACCGGCGAGGGCGGCGAGGATCCCGCGCGCTACGAGCTCCTGCCCAACGGCGATTCGAAGAACTCGGCCATCAAGCAGGTGGCGTCCGCGCGCTTCGGGGTCACCAGCGACTACCTCGTCCACGCCCGCGAGCTGCAGATCAAGATGGCCCAGGGGGCCAAGCCCGGGGAGGGCGGCCAGCTGCCCGGCACGAAGGTCTATCCGTGGATCGCCCGGGTCCGGCACACCACCGCGGGCGTCGGCCTGATCTCCCCGCCGCCGCACCACGACATCTATTCGATCGAGGATCTGGCGGAGCTGATCCACGACCTGAAGAACGCCAACCGCGACGCGCGGATCAGCGTGAAGCTCGTCGCCGAGGTCGGTGTCGGCACCGTCGCCGCGGGCGTCGCCAAGGCCCACGCCGACGTCGTGCTGATCTCCGGCCACGACGGCGGCACCGGCGCCTCGCCGCAGACGTCGATCAAGCACGCCGGCCTGCCGTGGGAACTCGGCCTGGCCGAGACGCACCAGACGCTCGTCCTGAACAATCTCCGCGACCGGATCGTGGTCGAGACCGACGGCCAGCTGAAGACCGGCCGCGACGTCGCCATCGCCGCGCTGCTCGGGGCCGAGGAGTTCGGCTTCGCCACCGCCCCGCTCGTGTCGGTGGGGTGCATCATGATGCGGGTCTGCCACCTCAACACCTGTCCGACCGGCGTCGCGACCCAGGATCCGCGCCTGCGGGCCCGGTTCACGGGCAAGCCCGAGCACGTGGTGAACTTCATGCGTTTCATCGCCGAGGAGCTGCGCGAGGTCATGAGCCAGCTCGGCTTCCGCACCGTCGACGAGATGGTCGGCCGGGTCGACTGCCTCGAGTCGCGCAAGGCGGTGGACCACTGGAAGGCGAGGGGACTCGACTTCTCGAACATCCTTTACGCCCCGGACATCGGCGCCGACGTCGGTCGCTACTGCCGCACCAAGCAGGATCACGGCCTCGAGAAGTCGCTCGACCTCACCACGCTGCTGGAAATCTGCCGGCCCGCCATCGAGCGGGGCGAGAAGGTCGTCGCCGAGTTGCCCATCCGCAACGTCAACCGGGTGGTCGGCACCATCACGGGCAGCGAGCTCACCAAGAAGCGGGGTGCTGGCGGTCTGCCGGACGATTCGGTCCGGATCCATTTCAAGGGCTCGGCCGGCCAGAGCTTCGGCGCGTTCATGCCGCGGGGCATGACCTTCTCCCTCGAGGGGGACGCCAACGACTACGTCGGCAAGGGGCTCTCCGGCGGCAAGATCATCGTCTATCCGCCGGCCGGCAGCACCTTCGCCCCGGAGCGGAACATCATCATCGGCAACGTCGCCTTCTATGGCGCCACCGCCGGCGAGGCCTACATCCGCGGCATGGCTGGCGAACGATTCTGCGTCCGCAACAGCGGTCTCAACGCCGTCGTCGAGGCGGTGGGCGACCACGGGTGCGAATACATGACCGGCGGCCGGGTCGTGGTGCTCGGCCCCACGGGCCGGAATTTCGCCGCGGGCATGTCGGGGGGCGTCGCCTACGTGTTTGATGAGGCGGGCCGCTTCGCGCAGAATCTGAACACGCAGATGGTCGGCCTCGCCAAGCTCGACGACCCGGAGGAAATCGCGCTCGTGCGCGCCATGATTGAGCGCCACGTGGCCTGGACCCAGAGCGCCCGGGCCCGGGCCCTGCTCGCGCAATGGGAGGCGACGGTCGCGCGCTTCGTCAAAGTCCTGCCGAAGGATTACCAGCGCATGCTCGCCTGCCTCGCCCGCGCCCATGAGCAGGGGCTGACCGGCGACGAGGCCGTGATGGTGGCCTTCGAGGAAAACGCCCGCGACTTGGCGCGCGTCGGCGGCAACTGAAACCCAACTTCCGCCCCCAAGCCTTATCACCATGGGCAAACCCACCGGCTTTATCGAATACCTGCGCGAGCTGCCGATCGACCGCCCGCCGCTCGAGCGCGTGCGCGACTGGCAGGAGTTCCATGATCACATGGAGGAGAAGAAGCTCCGCAACCAGGGCGCGCGCTGCATGGATTGCGGCGTGCCGTTCTGCCACACCGGCAAACTGGTCAGCGGCATGGCCTCCGGCTGTCCGATCCACAACCTCATCCCGGAGTGGAACGACCTGATCTACCGCGGCCTCTGGCACGAGGCGCTCGCCCGCCTGCACAAGACCAACAATTTTCCCGAGTTCACCGGGCGGGTCTGCCCGGCGCCGTGCGAGGGCTCGTGCGTGCTCGGCATCAACACGCCGCCGGTCACGATCAAGAACATCGAGTACGCCATCATCGAGCGGGGCTGGGAGGAGGGCTGGGTCGTGCCCGAGGCGCCCAAGGCCCGCACCGGCAAAAAGGTGGCGGTCATCGGCTCCGGCCCGGCCGGGCTCTCCGCCGCCGCCCAGCTCAACAAGGCGGGCCACTGGGTCACCGTGTTTGAGCGCGCCGACCGGCCCGGCGGGCTGCTGATGTACGGGATCCCCAACATGAAGCTCGACAAGCGGGAGGTCCTGATGCGCCGGCTCCAGCTGATGGAGCAGGAGGGCGTCAAGTTCCTCTGCAACGCGAACGTGGGGGACAACGTCGAGCCGCAGATCTTCCTCAAGGAGTTCGACGCCACGGTCATTTGCACCGGCGCGACCCAGGCGCGCGACCTGCCGGTCGAGGGCCGCAGCCTCAAGGGCGTGCATTACGCGATGGAGTTCCTCACCGCGAACACCCGGGCCCTGCTCAACAGCGGCACCGACCATTCGCCGATCCAGGCCCGGGGCCGGGATGTCGTCGTGATCGGCGGCGGCGACACGGGCACCGACTGCGTCGGCACCGCGATGCGCCAGGGCTGCCGCAGCCTGCTGCAGATCGAGATCCTGCCCAAGCCGCCGCTGGACCGCGCGGCCGACAATCCCTGGCCCGAGTGGCCCAAGGTGTACAAGCTCGACTACGGCCAGGAGGAGGCCGCGGCGAAGTTCGGCGCGGACCCCCGCGTCTACCTCACCACGGTGAAGAAATTTGTCGGCGACAGCCACGGCGCGGTGAAGGAACTCGTGACCGTGCAGGTGACCTGGGAGAAGAACGAGAAGGGCCAGTTCATCCCGAAGGAGGTGCCCGGCACCGAGCAGACGCGCCCCGCCCAGCTGGTGCTGCTGGCGATGGGCTTCCTCGGACCGGAGCAGCCGTTGCTCAAGGAACTCGGCGTCGAGGTCGACGCCCGCTCGAACATCCGGGCCGAGCACGAGAAATACACGACCAACCTGCCGAACATCTTCGCCGCCGGCGACTGCCGCCGGGGGCAAAGCCTGGTGGTCTGGGCGATCAATGAAGGGCGGGGTGCCGCGCGGGAATGTGACCGGTACCTGATGGGCGCGACCGACCTGCCGTAGCCGGCGCGGCTTTCCGCGGCGCAATCCGGCTTGGCAGTCTCGGCGCCGGGGCTCATGAGTCTGCGTTGCGCATGCCGGAGTCCTCGGTCCCCCTTGCTGCGAAATCGCGCGGGCGGTCGTTCGCGACCGTGGGGTTGGGCGTGGCGCTGGTCGTCGCCACATTCCTGGCCTATTGGCCGGCCTTGCACGGCGGGCCGCTGATCGACGACGCGGATCATATCACGCGGCCGGAGTGGCGGTCCCTGGCGGGACTGGCCCGCCTCTGGTTCGACATCGGCATCACCAGCCAGTACTTCCCGCTGCTGCACTCGACGTTCTGGCTGGAATACCATCTCTGGCAGGACGCCGTGGTCGGCTACCACATCGCCAACGTGCTCCAGCACATCCTGTGCGCGCTGCTCGTGGTCGCCCTGGCGCGGCGGCTGGGCCTTCCCGGCGGCTGGCTGGCGGGATTTGTCTTCGCCCTGCATCCGGTCTGCGTCGACTCGGTCGCCTGGATATCCGAGCAGAAGAACACGCTGTCCACGTTGTTTGCCCTCGCGGCGGCGTGCGTCTACCTCGACCGCCGCGAGTCCGGGCGCGCGCGCCGGTACTGGCTCGCGTCGGGACTCTTCGTCCTCGCGCTGCTGACCAAGTCGATCACGGCCACGCTGGCGCCCGCGCTGGTGGTGATCGGGTGGTGGCAGCACGGCCGGGTCGGGTGGCGGCGGGATGTGCGTCCCTTGGTGCCGTGGATGCTGATCGGGGCCGCCCAGGGTCTGTTCACGGTGTGGTACGAGCGGGTGTATGCGCACGCCCGCGGCGCGAGCTTCGACTGGAGTCCGGTCGAACGCGGCCTGATCGCCGGGCGTGCCGTCGTCTTCTACCTGCGCACGCTGGTGTGGCCGGCCGATCTGGTTTTCATCCAGCCGCGCTGGGCGGTGAATGCGGCCGCGGGATGGCAGTACGTCTTTCCCGCGGCGGTCGTGGCGTTCGCCGTGGCGCTGGCGTGGCTGGCGCGGCGCCGGCGCGGACCCCTGGCCGCCTTCTTGATCTACGCCGGGGCGCTGTTTCCCACGCTGGGTTTCCTCAACCTCAACTGGTTCAACTATTCATTCGTGGCGGATCACTTCCAGTATCTCGCCCTCCCCGCCTTGATCATCCCGGCCGCGGCGCTGCTCACCGTGCTGCTGCGGCGGTGGTTCGCGGCGTGCGCGCCCGTCGTCGCCGCGGCCCTCGGGGTGGTGCTCGCGATCGGCCTGGGCGGATTGACCTGGCGGCAGAGCGGCTACTATCGCGACGCCGAGACGCTCTATCGCCGGACCCTCGCGGGAAACCCGTCCTGCTGGCTCGCCCACGCCAACCTCGGCGCGATTCTCCTCGACCGCCCCGGCGGGTTGGAGGAGGCGATCACCCACCTCATCACCGCGCTGTCGCTGAAGCCGGACCATTTGAACGCCTACATCAATCTCGGCTACGCGTTCAGCCGGCTGCCGGGACACCGGGCCGACGCGGTCCGGGCCTTTGAAGGCGCGCTGCAACTGAAGCCGGACAATCCCGCTGTCCTGACCCAGCTCGGCCACGTGCTCGCGCAGACGCCGGGGCGGACGGACGACGCCATCGCGACCTACCGCCGGGCGCTGCATTTGAATCCGCGCGAGTGGGAAGCCCACGCGGGTCTCGCGCGGCTGCTCGCGGCCACGCCCGGTGGGCTGCCGGAGGCGATCGCCGAGGGTGAGGCGGCCATCCGGCTGCGGCCGGATTTCGCGCTGCTTTACAGCGACCTCGGCGGCAACCTGGGCAGCGCGGGCCGGACGACGGAGGCCATCGCCGCCTTCGAGACGGCGGTGAAGCTGCAACCCGATCTGGCGGTGGCGCAGTACAATCTCGGCACCCTGCTGTCCGACCGGCCGGGGCGCCTGGCGGAGGCCGTGGATCACCTCGAGGCGGCCCGGCAACGCATGCCGAACGATCCGGCGGTGCACAACAACCTCGGGCTGGCGCTGCTGCAGCTGGGCCGCCGCGACGAGGCGATCCGCGAACTGCAGTCGGTACTGCGCCTCGCCCCGGATTCGGCCGAGGGACACTTCAGCATGGGCCGCGCCCTGCTTGGCGCGCCGGCGGATTATCGCGCGGCGCTGCGCGAGTTCGAGCGGGCGGCCCGGTTGCGGCCGGATTGGCCGGCCGCACAGGAGGCGGTGGCGCAGTTGCGGGCCCGGCTCGGTCCTTGATGCAGGCGGCTCCGCGGGCGGCGGCGCTCAGATGTACTCGCGGTACACCGGCTCGAACATGCAGCTGCGGATGTACGCCTCGAGGTCGGCGGGCCGCGGCCGGCGGGCCAGCCCGGCCCGGTGGCATTCCTCGGCGACGGCGGTGGCGATTTTGGCCGACACGTCGCGGATCCGCGCCAGCGACGGAAAGATGCGGCCTTGGGCGAGATCGTCATCCGTCACCTGATCCGCCAGGGCCCGCGCGGCGGTAAGGAACATGGCGTCCGTGATCCGGCCGGCCTCGCTGGCGAGGGCGCCCAAGCCGATGCCGGGGAAGACATAGACGTTGTTGCTCTGGCCGGGCACGAACGTGCGGCCGTTGAGATTCACCGGCGGGAACGGGCTGCCGCTGGCGAAAATCACGCGGCCCTCCGTCCATTGGTAGGCCTCCTCGGCCGTGCACTCCGCCCGGGAGGTCGGATTTGAGAGGGCGAAAATGACCGGCCGCGGGTTGAGGGCGGCCATGCGGGAAACGATTTCCCGGGTGAAGGTGTGCGGCGCGGCCGAGGCGCCAATCAAAACGGTGGGCCGGAAGGCCTCGACCGCCTCCGCCAGAGTCGGGAGGAAGGGGTGGTCGTGGGCGTACGGCGCATTATGCTCGGCCAGCGGGCCCGGGCGTTGGCGCACGACCAGGCCGAGCGCGTCGACAAACCAGCAGCGTTCGCGGGCCTCGGCCTCGCCCAGGCCCTCCTGCCGGGCGGCGGCAACGTAAAGGTCCGCGATGCCCGTGCCGGCTTCGCCCGCCCCGAGGAAAAGCAGCTTTTGTTCGCGCAGCCGCCCCCCGCTCAGTCGCAGGGCGGAAATCAAACCCGCCAACACCACGGCGGCGGTGCCCTGGATGTCATCATTAAAGCTGCAGATGACGTCGCGGTATTTGCGGAGGAGGCGGAAGGCATTGCAGTTGGCGAAGTCCTCCCATTGCACCAGCGCCTTGGGATAGGTGGTGCGGACGGCCTCGATGAATTCGTCGATGAAGGCGTCGTAGTCCGCGCCGCGCACGCGCTTTTGGCTGAGGCCGATATAGAGGGGATCTTCGTGCAACCGGGTGTTGTCCGTTCCCACATCGAGGGTGATCGGCAGGCAGTAGTAGGGATGCACCCCGGCGCAGGCGGTGTAGAGGGAAAGCTTGCCAACGGGGATGCCCATGCCCAGCGCCCCGAGATCCCCGAGTCCGAGGATGCGCTCGCCATCGGTCACGACGATGATGCGCGCATCCGGGTAGGGCCAGTGGCGCAGGAGTTCGGCGACCCGGCCGCGGTCGCGGATGCTCAGAAACAATCCGCGCGGCCGGCGGAAAATGTTGCCGTACTCGAGACACGCCTGGCCGACCGTCGGCGTGTAGATGATGGGGATCATCTCTTCCGCGTGCTCCTGCACCACCCGGTAGAAGAGGGTCTCGTTGCGGTTCTGCAGGCTTGTGAGGAAAATATACTTCTCGAGGGCGTTGGGTTTGCGCTGGTAGTTGCCATACACCCGCCGCAGCTGGTCCTGCATGGTGGACACTCGCGGCGGCAGCAGGCCCCGCAACCCCAAGGCGTCGCGTTCGCGCTCGGTGAAAGCCGTGCCCTTGTTGAACAGGGCGTTGGTCAGCAGGGCGTTGCCCCAAGGCAGGATCCGCCCTCCGTGCGGACCGAGACCGCCGTCATGGGATTGCCCGCTCATGATTGCCCTGGGGCTGGAAGCGCCGATGCCTGCATAAGGTCGGGAAAAGGGAATAGCGAGGTCCGAGTCGCGGGCCAAGGCCGTGCGGACGGTAGCAGCCGGCGTCATCCGGCCGCGGCTCCGCGCTTATGCTGGCGGCCCGGGCCGGACGCCGCGGGCCGCCGGGTTAATCGCCTCACCGCGAGGGCTCCAGACTTTGCTCTTGGAACAGCGGCGCTTTGGCTTCGGAATCCGGCGTGGAGGCAGGAAAGGTCGATGCCAAGTTCCCATGCACCGGGACCGAGAACGGACGGACGCGGGGCCGGACCCCGGCGGGGTGCCGGCGCCTGATCGGCCGCGCGCGCCCATGACCCCGTCCCCTCCGCGCGCGGGCAGCGGCCCGTCGTCAAACTGGGCGCTGATCCGCCGCCTTTTCGGCCTGGTCTGGCTCTACCGGCGCCGTTGCTTCGCCGTGCTCGGCCTGCAGCTTGTGCTCCTCACCGTCGGCCTCTCCGGCCTGAACCTCACCGGCGAGGCGATCGATTACATCAGCCACGAGGTCACCGGCGCACCGCTGCAAACGCGGGGCATCCACATCACGTTTCCCGCCCACTGGCCGCCCTTCGCCGAGGTCGCCGTGATCGCCGGCGGAATCCTCGTGTTCGCGGTGATGCGGGCGGTGCTGAACTACGTCTACAGCGTGCTCATCAACCGCCTGACGCAGCAGGAGATCGTCCCGCACCTGCGCGGCCTGGTGTACGACAAGCTGCAGCGCCTGAGTTTTCGCTTCTTCGACGCCAACTCGACCGGGTCGATCATCAACCGCGTCACCGGCGATGTGCAGGCGGTGCGCATGTTCCTCGACCAGGTGCTGATCCAGAGCTTCATCATGGTGATTTCGCTCGGCGTCTACATCGTCTACATGGCGAGTCTCCACGTCGGTCTCACGGTCGCCTGCCTCGCCACCACGCCCTTTCTCTGGCTGGCGGCTTTCGAGTTCTCGCGGCGCGTCCAGCCGGAATACGCCCGCAACCGGGACCTGTCCGACGTCATGGTGCGCCACCTCGCGGAGAGCATCCAGGGCATGCCGGTGACGAAGGGCTTCGGCCGCGAGCCGGAGGACCGGGCCCGTTTCGTGGCGGCCAACGACGCCGTGCTCGTGCAGCAAAAGGGGATCTTCTGGCGGGTGAGCCTGTTCAGCCCGGCGGTGGGTTTTCTCACCCGCGTGAACATGATGGTGCTGCTCGGCTACGGCGGCTGGCTCGTGGCGCACGGCCGTCTCCCACTGGGCGCGGGCCTGGTCGTGTTCGCCGGCCTGCTGGAGCAGTTCTCCGGCCAGGTGAACAACGTGGTCAATGTCGTCAACAGCGTGCAGCAGTCGCTCATCGGCGCGCAGCGCGTCTTCGAGATTCTCGACGCCCCGATCGAGGTGCAGAGCCGGCCGGGCGCCCTCCGCGTGCCGCGGCTGCGCGGGGCGGTGCGCTTCGACCGGGTCTCCTTCGCCTACGATCCGCACGAGCCGGTCCTTCACGACATCGACCTCGCGGTGGAGCCCGGCCGGTGCGTCGCCATCCTCGGCGCCACAGGCGCGGGCAAGAGCGCGCTCATGAGCCTGATCCCGCGCTTCTACGACCCGACCGCCGGGCGCGTGCTCGTCGACGGCCATGACGTCCGTGACCTCGAGCTCGACGACCTCCGCCGCAACATCGGGCTGGTCTTCCAGGAAAGCTTCCTCTTCAGCCAGACCGTCGCGGCCAACATCGCGTTCGGCCATCCCCAGGCGACGATGGAGCAGGTCCGGCATGCCGCGCGGATCGCCGCCGCCGATGAATTCATCCTGCAGCTGGCGCAGGGCTACGACACCGTGCTGGGCGAAAGCGGCGTGACGCTTTCCGGCGGGCAGCGGCAGCGGCTCGCGCTGGCCCGCGCCATCCTGCTCGAGCCGGCCATCCTGCTGCTCGACGACCCAACCGCCGCGATCGACTCGCGCACCGAGCACGAGATCTTCGCCGCGCTGGAGCACGCCATCGCCGGCCGCACGACCTTCATCGTGGCCCACCGCCTCAGCACGCTGCGGCGCGCGGACCTGATCCTGGTGCTGGAGGCGGGCCGCATCGTGCAGCGCGGCACGCACGCGGAGCTGATGAAGGTCCCCGGACCCTACCTGCACGTGGCGAGCCTGCAGCTGGTGGACAGCCGCGACCTGCAGGCGCTGACGGAAGGAGACGCCGCATGAGCCGCCCGGCCGCGCGCCTCGACCTGCTCACCCTCGTCCCGCGGCAGCTGGACGACGAGGCGGAACAGCAGTTCCAGCCGCTGGAGTGGCGGTTGATCCGGCGGCTGATGGGCTACCTGCGGCCGCAGCGGGCGAAATTCTGGGGGATGGTCGGCCTGTCGACCATCCGCGCGGTGCAGCTGCCGGCGCTGGTCTGGGTCATGAGCCGGATCATCGCCGGTCCGGTCGCCCGCCACGATCTGCCGGCGCTCGCCCGGGACGTCGCCGGGTATGCCCTCCTCGCGCTGGTGACGGATTTCATGTTCCACTTCCGGCAGCGCTACGCCCTCGAGCTGGGCGAATTCGCCGTCAACGCGCTGCGGACGGACATCTTCGAGCACATCCAGCGCATGCCGATGAGCTTCTTCCACCGGGTGAAGCTCGGCCGGATCATCAGCCGGGTGACGTCCGACGTGGAGGCGGTGCGCGTGGGCATCCAGGATGTCTTCTTCGTGAGCCTGATCCAGTTCGGCATGATGGCCTTCGCCGCGGTCGCCATGCTCTTCTGCGACTGGCAGCTGTTTCTCATCGTGCTTGCGATGGCGCCGGTGCTCTGGACGGTGAACCGCCGCTTCCGGTACCGGCTGAGCCGGCTCAGCCGGGCGTCGCAGGAGAGCTTCAGCCGGGTCACCGCGACGCTGGCGGAGTCCGTGAGCGGGATCCGCGTCACGCAGGGCTTCGTGCGGCAGGAGACCAACGCCGGACTCTTCCGTTCGCTGCTGGCCGACCACGCCCGCTACAACGTGGCGCTCGCGCGCACCTCGGCGATCCTGCTGCCGATTTTGGAGCTCAACAGCCAGTTCTTCATCGCGGTGCTGCTGCTGCTCGGCGGCTGGCGGTCCTTCCACCACCAGATGGAGCTCTCCGGCCTGATCCAGTTCTTCTTCCTTGCGAACCTGTTCTTCTCGCCGATCGCCGTCATCGGCAACCAGTACAACCAGGCGCTGATCGCGATGGCCGGCGCCGAGCGCATCTTCCGCTTGGTCGACCTGGAGCCCGAGTGGACGGACGCCGCCGCCGCGACGCCGCTCGCGGATCCGCGCGCGGCGGTGGCGGACCGCGCCGCGCCGGGCATGCGGGTGGAGTTCCGGCACGTCCACTTCGGCTACGATCCGAACCGGCTCGTGCTGCACGACGTCGACTTCGTCGCGGAACCGGGGCGCATGGTCGCGCTGGTCGGCCACACCGGCAGCGGCAAGAGCTCGATCGTCAACCTGGTGGCGAAATTCTACCTGCCCACGCGCGGCGAGGTGCGGATCGACGGCCGCGAGATCCGCACCCTGACCGGCGCGTCGCTGCACCGGCAGATGGGCCTGGTGCAGCAGCAGAATTTCCTCTTCAGCGGCACCGTGCTCGACAACATCCGCCTCGGGCGCCCGGAGGCGACAGAGGAGGAGGTGCGCGTCGCGACGCAGCGGCTGGATTGCGCCGACCTGCTCGAAAACCTGCCGCAGGGCCTGCGCACCGAGGTGGGGGAGCGCGGCAGCGGCCTGTCGGTGGGCGAGCGCCAGCTCGTCTGCTTCGCGCGCGCGCTGCTCGCGGACCCGCGCCTGCTCGTGCTCGACGAGGCCACCAGCTCGGTCGACGCGCTGACCGAGGCGCGGATCCAGCGCGCCCTGGTCGCGCTGTTGCGCGGCCGCACGAGCTTCGTCGTCGCGCACCGCCTGAGCACGATCCGGCACGCCGATCTCGTGCTGGTGCTCGACCAGGGGCGCGTGATCGAGCGCGGCACGCACGCGGAATTGCTGGCGTTGCGCGGCCACTACGCGGCGCTCTACCGCCAGTTTGTGCAGATGGACGAACGCGAGGCGTGAGGCGGCGCGGGCACCCGACGCAAGTCAAAAACGCGCGAAAGCGGAAGCCATTTCTCCTCTGAAAAACGCCCTTTTTCCCTCTAGAATTTCGTTGCGTTGCCGGGGAAGCAGTCTATGACGACCTCCACTATGGCTAAGAAATCCGCCCGCACTCCGAATGCAAAATTCATGGCTCCGGTCACTCCGGACGCCCTCCTCGCCGCCGTTGTCGGCGCCGCCCCGCTCCCCCGCACCGAGCTCACCAAGAAGCTTTGGGCGTACATCAAGAAGAACGGTCTGCAGGACAAGAAGGTCAGGACCCAGATCAATGCTGACGACAAGCTGAAGGCCGTGTTCGGCGGCAAGGCCAAGGTCAGCATGTTCGAAATGACCAAGCTGGTCTCCGGTCACGTCAGCTGATCCGGTTTCCCTTTTCCAAGCGTCAACGCCGCCGTTCGAGCCCTGCTCGCGGCGGCGTTTTGTTTCCGGCGGTTTGAAGGCGGAGTCACCGCTGGCCGATTGCTCCGTCCCGTTCCTGATCGCACGCGACGGGGACATTGAAAACTTGCTTGACTTGTCAGATACCAGAGTGATATAACAATGGTATCTGACAATGTTTCGCATTATTATTAAAGAGATTAAGAGTCTTCCGGCGCCCATCAAGTGGGGCGTATTGGCATTACTGGTCCTTGGATCAACGGCCTGCCTGCAACGATTCAGCCCGGTCGGCGACGCCCCGGAGCCGGTCGATTTGCCCGACGCCGAGACGAACTCCAACCCGATTGGGATCACGGTTCTGGTCCCGGTTCTCCCCTTCCTCCCATGAATGCTCCCGAAGTCCGTCCCCTCGCGGTCAACCGCGAAAGAACTGTTCGCGCGGCCAGCGGCTGGCTGTGGCTTTTGTTCACCCTCGCCTGCTTCGCCTTGGCGATCTGGGCCTTCATCGCCGGCGTGGTCCAGGCCGAGCACCGCGGTGACGGCGCCGCCTGGCTCATCGTCGGCGGGATCGTGCTCCTGGTCGGATCCATCCTCGCCTGCAACGGCTTCTTCGCCCTCCAGCCCAACGAGGCGGCGGTGCTGATCCTGTTCGGCGCCTACCGGGGCACGGTGGGCGAAAGCGGCTTCTTCTGGACCAACCCGTTCAACCGGCGGGTCAAGATCTCGCTCCGGGCCCGCAATTTCAACGGCGACAAGCTCAAGGTGAACGACAAGCGCGGCAACCCCGTGGAGATCGCCGCCGTCGTCGTCTGGCGTGTGCATGACACCGCCCAGGCCTGCTTCGACGTCGACAGCTACGAGCACTACGTCTCGGTGCAGAGCGAGTCGGCGCTGCGCCACCTCGCCAGCGGCTACGCTTACGATGAGGGCGAGTTGGACGAGGTCACGCTGCGCGGCGGCAGCGACGCGGTCTCGGCGGCGCTCCGCGAGCAGCTCCAGCAGCGGCTTGCGCGGGCCGGCGTGGAGGTGGAGGAGGCGCGTCTCACCCATCTGGCCTATGCGCCCGAGATCGCGCAGGCGATGCTGCGCCGGCAGCAGGCCGAGGCCGTGATCGCCGCGCGCCAGAAGATCGTCCACGGCGCGGTGAGCATGGTTGACATGGCGCTGAAGGAGCTGGCGGAGAAGCAGGTCGTCCACCTCGACGAGGAGCGCAAGGCCGCCATGGTCAGCAACCTGCTCGTCGTGCTCTGCGGCGAGGCCGAGGTTCATCCCGTCGTTAACACCGGCACGCTGTATAATTGAGCCCGCTGTGCTGCCGTCGAGGATTCTGCCATGACGGTGTCGCGCTACGAGCCTGACGCCGTGTTTGAGCCCGCGTCCGCCGGCACCCGCGTGCGGCTGGGCACGACGCTGGCCCTGGTGATGGGCGCGCTCGTCCCGCTGGTGCTGCTCGTCGTGATCGTGAACGGACGCCGGCCGCAGCATTGGCCCGCTTTCATCGCCCCGGGGGTCGCGCCGGTCGTGCTGGCGGCGGTCTGGTCCATGTCGCGGATCCGGCGCTATCGCGTGACGGGCGGGGAGCTGCGGGTCGAGCTGCCGTGGCGCACCGTCCGGTTCCCGCTCGCCGGACTGCAGAGCGCGGTGCCGGACCGCGCGGCGCTCCGCGGGGCGTGGAAGGTCGCGGGCAACGACGGCCTCGGGGCCGTCAGCGGTCGGTTTCGCAGCCGGCAGCTCGGGCATTTTCGCGCCTATCTGACCGACGCCGAACACGCCGTGGTCCTGCGCTGGCCCGATCGCTGTGTTGTCATTTCTCCGCAACAGCACTCCTTGTTCGCCGACGCCGTCCGGCGCCGCGCCGGCCTGCCCCGCTGACCGCCCATGCCCGCCGAGGACCGCAAGGCCTTCCTGCTCCGCATCGACCCCAAGTTGTGGGCCGAGCTCGAGGCCTGGGCCGGTGATGAGCTCCGCAGTGTGAACGGCCAGATCGAGTTCCTGCTCCGCGACGCCGTGCGGCAGCGCCGCAAACCGCTCCCCGCACCCGGGCCGGCGGAGCCGCCCGACGGCGGGCGGTGAGCGGACGCGGATTCGCAAATTGAGAATATCGCCCTCGAATTGATTCGGGGTTGCACCGCCGCCGCCGCCAGCGATGATGACGCGATCGCAAGGCGCCGCCATGTCACTCTCTTCCCGTCGCTCCCTGCCGCTGCTGATCTGGGCGCTCATCGCGGTGGCCGGCGGGGTGACGGGCTGGTACGGGATGCGGCGGGCGCGGGATCGCGCGAACCGCGAGCTGATCGACGAGACGCGGCGCTGTGCGCTCGCCTTCGGCGTTGACGAGGCGCGGGCGCTCGCGGGCGCCGCCTCCGATCTCGCCAACCCCACCTATCTGGCCGTCAAGACGCGGCTGGCGCGCCTGCGGCAGGTCGATCCCGCCGTGCACGTGATCCGTCTCCTTCGCCGCGCGGCGGGGGGGCGCCGGGTGACCCTGCTCGCCGATTCGGAGTCGCCCGAATCCGGGCGGATGGCCAACCCGGGCGACGTTTTCGCCGCGGGCAGCCGGTCGCCGGCGCTGCAATCGATCCTGGGCGACGGCCGGCCGGCGGCGGACGAGCCGCAGTCTGACGCGGCCGGCGCTTGGGTGCGCGGCTATGCGCTGGTCGGGCCGCCGAGCGGGGCCGCCGGCGGCCAGGAGGAGATTCTCGCGCTGGACCGCGCGGCCGACCACTGGCGCTGGGCCCGGCTGCTCGCCGGGCTGCGCGCCGCCGGCGCCGTCTGGCTGCTGCTCGGGCTGCCATGGGGCGGGTGGCTGGCGTTCGGCCGCCTGACGCGGGCGGACGATCTGGCCCGCAAGCTGACCCAGGCCGCGGAGCAGAGCCGGCTCGCGGTCGTCATCACCGGGCCGGACCGACGGGTGGAGTACGTCAACGCCGGCCTGTGCGCGATCACCGGGTGGCGCCGGGAGGAGATCGTCGGCCAGCCGGTGCGCACGCTCGCTTCGGGCGAAACCACGGAGGAACAGTTCCGGGAGATCTACACGACGGTCAGCAGCGGCCGCACCTGGCGCGGCGAGACGGTCAACCGGCGCCGCGACGGCGCCACCTACCCGGCGCGCTGCGTGGCGGCGCCCCTCCACGGCCGGGCCGGCCGCCTGCGCCACATCATCACGGTGATCGAGGACGTCACCGAGCGCAAACAGGTCGAGGCCGCGCTGAGCTACGCCAAGGAGCGCGCCGAGGCCGGCGAGCGCGCCAAGGAGCAGTTCCTCGCCATGATGAGCCATGAGTTCCGCACCCCGCTCAACGGCCTGATCGGCTTCACCGACCTGATGCTCGACACCCCGCTGACGCCGGAGCAGCGCGAATACATGGTCACGATCCGCAACAGCGGCGAATCGCTGCTCCAGCTCACCGACGACGTGCTCGACTACTCCATGATCGACGCCGGGCGGCTGACGCTGGAGCCGCAGCGGTGCAGCCCGCTCGAGTGCGTCGAGGCCGCGCTCGAGGCGGTCGCGGTGCGGGCGGCGGAGAAGCAGCTGGAGCTGCTGCATGCGGTGGCGCCGGGCGTGCCGGCGGCGGTGCTGGCCGACCCCGCGCGCCTGCGGCAGGTGCTGGGCCAGCTGCTGGGCAACGCGGTCAAGTTCACCACGGCGGGCGCGATCGAGGTGACGGTGACGGCCGAGCGGCGATCGGAGGACGAGCTCGGCGGGCGGCACGCCGCCGGCGCGTGGCGGCTGGGCTTCGCGGTGCGCGACACCGGCGTCGGGATCGCGGCGGCCGAGCGCGGCAAGCTGTTCAAGCCGTTCACCCAGATCGACTCGACGACCACGCGGAAATTCAGCGGCGCGGGGCTGGGCCTCGCGATCAGCCAGAGTCTGGCGCAGATGATGGGCGGGGAAATCACCGTCGAGAGCGAGGAGGGGAAGGGGAGCACCTTCACGTTCACGGTCGTGGCGGGCGAGGCGCCGCCCGGGCCCGCGGACGAGGCGGCCGGCGGGCCGGCGGCGCTCCGCGGCCGCACCGTGGCCGTGGTAAGCGCCACGCCGGCGCTGCGCCGGGAGCTCGCGGGTCTGGCCGCCGGGTGGGGCGCGCGCTGCCTCGAATGCACCCAGACCGGTCTGGCGGCCGAGGTTTGGGACGTGGCGGTGGTCGACCTGGCGCGGACGGAGGCCGAAAGCTGGCGGCAGGTGTTCGCGCAGCGGCCGGAGCTGTCGTCGCGCCCGCTGGTGGCGCTTGTGCCGGTTAATTTTCCCGCAGCGGAACGCGGCATGCTGGGTGGCTGCTTCCACGCGTGGGTGCGCAAGCCGGCGCGGCACGGCGCCCTCGGCCTCCTGCTCGGCGCGAGCCTGCAGCCGGAGGGGGGCCCGGCGCCGGCTGCGGCCGAGAACCCGGCCCCGCCCGGCGGCCTCGGTCTGCGCGTGCTCTTGGTCGAGGGCAGCCCCGTCAACCAGCGGCTGACGCAGAAGATGCTTGAGAACCTCGGCTGCGACTGGGATCTGGCCGAGGACAGCCGGCTCACCTTGTCGCGCCTGGAGCGCGGCAGCTACGATCTCGTGCTGCTCGACCTGCACCTGCGCGACACGGACGGCTTTGCCGTCATCGAACAGATCCGGCGCGGCCGCGCCGGCGCGCAAAACCAATCCATCTGGATCACGGCTTTGGCGAATGATGCCGCCGAGGCGCAGCGGATGCTGACCGTCACCGGCGGCGCGAACGACTGTCTGGCCCGGCCCTGCAAGCCGGCGGACCTCGAGGCGTCGCTGCGGCGGAGCCTGTCCGGTCGGGCCGGGTCCGCCTGACGCCGCCGCCGGCGCTTTGGGCTTGGACGCGCCGACACCCGGCGTAGGCTGCGCCCTTTCGTCGTCATGCCGCCGCCTTCGCCCGTCGCCCGTCATTTCCGCGCTGTGTTGATGCTGGTGCTGGCCAATGCCTTCTGGGCGCTGAGTTTTCCTTTGATCAAGGCGATCGCCTTCGCCCACCAGCAGGTGGTCCCGGGCAGCGGCAGCTGGTTCGTCACCGCCTGCACGCTCGCGCCGCGCTTCGTGCTCGCGGCGGCGATCCTCGCGGCCTGGCAGCGCGGCGCACTCCGCCGCCTCAGCCGGAGCGAGGTCCGGCAGGCCGCCGGACTCGCGCTCTTCGCGTCGGCGGGAATGCTGTTCCAGAACGACGGGCTGCAGTTCACCTCGGCCTCGACCTCGGCGTTCCTCACCCAGCTGTATGCGATCCTGATCCCCCTTTGGATCGCGCTGCGCACGCGGCGGCGGCCGCCCGCGACGGTGGGGATCGCATGCCTCCTCGTGCTGGGTGGCGTCGCCATGCTCGGGCGCTTCGACTGGCACGCCCTGCGGCTGGGCCGCGGCGAACTGGAGACGCTGGTGAGCTCGGTGTTCTTCATGGGCCAGATCCTCTGGCTGGACCGGGCGGAATTCGCCGCCAACCGGGCGGTGCCGGTGACGTTCGTGATGTTCGTCCTCGAGGCGGCGGCGTTCACCGTCATGGCCGTCGGGGCGGCGCCACGGGTCGCGGATCTGCCGCCGCTGCTCGCGTCCGCGCCCTGGCTCGGGCTGACGATGCTGCTGACACTCTTCTGCACCGTGGGCGCGTTCACGCTCATGAACACCTGGCAGCCGCACGTCACGGCGACGGAGGCCGGGCTGATCTACTGCCTCGAGCCGGTGTTCACCGCGGTGGTGGTGCTGTTCCTGCCCGCGTGGTTCTCCGCGTGGGCCGGCTTCGGCTACGCCAACGAGACCGTCACGGGCAACCTCGTGATCGGCGGCGGGCTGATCACCGCGGCCAATGTGCTGGTGCAGCTGCGGCCGCCGGCCAAGGCCTGACCCGCGGCCTCACACGGCCGCCGGCGGCGCCAGGTCCGGCGGGGCCCGCAGGCTGTGTAGCGCGCGCAGGGTGGCGGCGGTGAGCACGATCACGCCGCCGACGAGCGACAGCGGTCCGGGTCGCTCGTGCAGCGCGAGCAGCACCCACACCGGGTTGAGGATCGGCTCGATCACCGGGATGAGCACCGCCTCGAGCGCGGTCACGTGGCGGATGGCGCGGCTGTAGAGCAGGTACGAGAGCCCGAGCTGCACGGTGCCCAGCAGTCCGAGCGCGAGCCAGCTCCGCGCGTCGGGCAGGAGGCCGCTGTGGAACATGAACGGCAGGCCGATGACGCCCGCCAGCAGGTTGCCGAGGAAGATCGACTCCTCCGCCGACGTGTCCTTCTGCTTGCGCAGCAGCATCGTCATCGCGGCGAAGGCGACGCCGCTGGCGAGCGCGACGAGGTTGCCCACCACGCCGGCGAGGCGCAGGTCGTCGCAGAAGAACAGCCCCATCCCGGCGAAGACGACCAGGATGGTCAGCCAGTCGGCGCGGGTGGCCCGCTCGCCGAGGAACCAGGCGCCGAAGAGCGCGATCCACACCGGCGCCGTGTACTGGAGGAGGATGGCGTTGGCCGCCGTCGTCAGCTTGTTGGCGGTGACGAACAGCACCGTGGTGGCGGCGTAGGCCACGGCCCCGCCGAGCTGCGCCGCGGACCAGGTGAAACGGAAGCGCGGCGCGAACGCCGCGAGAAAGGCCGCCGCGATGAAGCCGCGCCCGCCGGCCACCGCCATCGGCGGCCACGGCACCGACTTGATCAGCAGGCCGCCCAGGCTCCAGCAGAGGGCGGCCGCGGCCATCAGCCCGACGGCGCGGGCATGATCCGGACTTCTCACGGCCAGCTATCGAGGACCGAAGGGCCGGCTGACGCACGAAAAAACCGGCGCGGGGCGGAACAGCCGCGCCCGGCCACCGGGCGCACAGCCGGGGCGGGCCCGCTTGCGTCCGCCGGGTGCGGGCGTAGGGTGTCGGCGGCCGCGCCCGGCCGGAATCATGCACCGCCGCATCCTCCTCTTTTCCATCCTCGCGCTGGCGGGCGTGCCCGGACTGCGGGCGCAGCCCATCTCGCGCTCCGAGGTGCTCGCGGCGGTCGCCGTGCTGGAAAAGGACCCGACCGGACCCGGGGCCCAGGCGGCGGCGGAGACGGTCACGCGCTTCGGCCGCGAGAGCGACGCCGTGCTGTTGATCGTCGGGGCGGAAACCCTGCCGTGGGTGCAGGCCGACGCGCCGCCCGCGGAGAAGGCGGTGCGCACGCGCCTCGTGGCGGTCTATTTCGCCGGTGACATCAAATCCCAGCTGCAGCAGGGGGCCGCGCAGGACGATCCCTACCGCGGCTGGCTGGCCGCGATCCGCGCCTACGGGCAGTTTCGGCAAAAACAGCCCGGGCTCGTGATTCCCGAGATCGAGGAATTGATCCGCAAGGAGCGCGCCGGCACGCTCAAGGCGGAGGCCGAGGCGATCCGGCGCGAGCAGGAGGACGGGCAGCAGCCCTCGTCCGGACATCTCATCTGAGACCGCGGCCGCGCGGCGGCCGGCGCTTTTCGGTTCGCCATGGCGGGCCGCGCGCCTAGGCTGTCGCGCTCGCAGACGCCGGTCCCTTAACCCGCAGGCCGCCGATGGCCCACCCGAACAATCCTCCGCCACCGCTGGCCGTCCTCCTCAAGCAGCAGGCGATGGCGCTCGACGCCGACATGGTGCGCCGCCTGCGCGCGACGGACCGCCTTTCCCCGCCGCTGCTGCACGGCATCCGCGTCGTCACCAAGCACCTCCGCGCCCGGTGGCAGCTGGCGCGGCCGCTCGTGCGCCGGAAAGCGGTGCGCCGCGCCCAGGAGCGTCTGGGTGCCGTGGCCCAGCTGCTGGCGCCGGCGCGCGACGTCCAGGTCATGCATCAGACACTCAGCCGGCTGTCGCCCCGCGCCGAGGCCCGGCCGGTGCGCGCGGCGCTCGCCGCGGTCGACCGGCAGCTGCTGGCGGCGGCCGCCGCCGAAACGCCAATGAAGGATTTCTCCCGGCTGCGCGCGCGGCTGATCCGCGCCTTCAAGTCCGACGCGGCCGCCTGGCGGCGCCTGCCGGTGGCCGCGCAACCGGACGATCCGCTCGTGGCGGAACTGGCCCGGACCTACCGGCGGGCCCGGCGCCGCGCCCGGCTTGCGGCCCGCCGCGGCACCGCGCGCGCGTGGCACACGTGGCGGATGATGGTCAAGGCCCACCTGCACCAGATGGAATTTTTTTGTGCCGGCCGCCACGGCCCGTGGGCGCGCCGCATCCGCGAGCTGATGGAGCTCGGACGGATGATGGGCCGCGGGCAGGATCTGGCGATCCTCGACGGCTGGGTCGACTGGCGCGCCTCCACCGGAGCGCTGGATCGGAAGGACGAGCGGCGCGTGCGCGCCCTGCTCCGCCGCCGGCAGGAGGCGCTGCGCCTGCGCTGCGCCCGGCTGGGCCGGCGCCTGTTTGCCGACAAGCCGGGGCTTTTTGCCACGCAACTGGCGGCGGGATGCGGGGCCGCGGCCCGCCGCGCCGCGAACGGCGGGTGAGGCGGCCATGTGCGTCCGGTATGTGCTGCACAAGACCGACGCGGCGCTGGCCGCCATCGCCCAGGCGCTGTCGCGCTCGCTCGCCAAGCCGGATTGGGTGCAGCCGCGCTTCAACGTCGCGCTGACGAACGTCATGCCGGTCGTGGCCGCGGGCGGCGCCGGGCCGGAGCTGCGCGGCATGATGTGGGGCTACGTGCCGTTCTATGAGCGGGGCAAGCCGCGGATGCGGCTGCTGCCGAACGCCAAAGCCGAGATGGCCCCCGAATCGCCCGCGTTCCGGCAGGCCGCGGCACGCCGGCGCTGCCTCGTGCCGGCCAATGGCTTTTATGAATGGCGGACGGTCGGCCGGGAGAAGGAGCCGCACGTGTTCATGCTGCAGGGCGAGGAGCCGTTCGCCTTCGCCGGCCTCTGGGAGCCGGGCGCGGAGCAGCAGCCGGAGACCTTCGCGATCCTCACGACCGAGCCCAACGAGCTGGTCCGGCCGATCCACAACCGGATGCCGGTGATCCTGACCCTGGCAACCATGGCCCGGTGGCTGGGCGACCAGCCGCTGCCGGCGCCGGAGTACGCGGCGCTCATCCGCCCGCTGGACGCGGCGCGGATGACCGGGCGACCCGTCAACCGGTTCGTGAGCAACAGCCGCCACGAGGGTCCGCAGTGCCTCGCGCCGCCGGACCTGGCGGCGGACACGCCCGAACTGCCGCTGGGCTAGGCGGGGCACCATCGACCGCGTGGTGGGGCGGGCTTTATGCCCGCCAAGGGAATGGGGAAAATTGGATGGCGGGGATAAACCCCGCCCCACCGGGAAGCTCGCCGCCGCCAGTCATTTTTCCGACTTGCGTTCCGGCCCGGATGGCGTTCAATTGAACGCCGTTCAAAAGAACGGTCACCCATGCTCACTGAACGCCAGGAACAGATCCTCGATTTCATCCGGGAGTACCACCAGGCGCAGGGCGTCCCGCCCTCGACCCGCGAAATCCGCCGCCATCTCGGTGTCTCCAGCCAGTCCACCGTCATGGGCCACCTGCACGCCCTCGCCCACAAGGGCCAGCTCGAAAAACTCGCGGACCGCAAGTGGGCCCTGCGGGCGCGGGAGATCCAGGCGCACCTCTTCGCGCTGCCGGTCTACGGCTCGATCCCCGCCGGCCTGCCCGCGATGGAGGAGCAGGCGCCGGAGGAGACCGTCGGCGTCGACCCGAGGATCTTCGGCGTGCGCCGGCCGCGGCGGCATCACGTCTGGGCGCTGCGGGTGCGCGGCGACTCGATGGTCGACGCCCACATCCTCGACGGCGACCTCGCGATCCTCGAGCGGCGCGAGCCGCGGCCGGGCGACATCATCGCCGCGCTGGTCGACGGCACCGACTCCACGCTGAAGCGGCTCGTGCATGTCCGCGGCAAGCCGGTGTTGCGCGCGGAGAACAAACGCTACGGCGACATCGTGCCGGCCCAGCGCCTGGAGAGCCAGGGCGTGCTGGTCGGCGTGATCCGCCGGAACGCCGCGTGATGGAAATGGCTTCTCGTGCCCCGCGGTCCCGCCACTCTCGCCGCCCTGCGGTCGCTGCTGGCCGCGCGTTTTCCGGAAAAAACCCGGAGGACCGGCGGCGGTCCCGCCACCGGGGTGGCGGCGGTCGATGAGGCGCTGGGCGGCGGGCTGCCGGCGGGCCGGCTGACCGAGCTCGTGGCCGCGCCCCCGGCCGGCGGCGCCCAGCTGGTGCTGGCCGGGCTGCTGGCGGCCACCCGCGGCGCGCGGCAGCGCCTGGCGCTGGTGGACGGGGCGGACGGCTTTGCGCCCGACGCCGTGCCGGCCGACCACCTGCGCCACCTGGTGTGGGTGCGTTGCCGCGGGGCGGAGGAGGCCTTCGCCGCCGGCGACCTGCTGGTGCGCGACGGCAATTACGCCGCGGTGGTCTTGGACCTGCGCGGCCTCGCCGCCCGCGCGCTCCGGCGGCGGCCGGCGACGGCGTGGTACCGCCTGCAGCGCGCCGCCGAGGGCGGCGCCGCGGCTGTGCTCGTGCTCACGCCCGTCGCGCTCGTGCCGGCGGTGCCGCGGCGGCTCGCGCTGCCGGCGCCCCTGACGCTGGCGGACGGCCGCGCGCCGCGGGCGGACCTGGCCGCCGCGCTCGCCGTGGAACTCGAGCGCGGCACCGCCGCCGCCGCGGAGGAGCTGGCCGGATGAATTACGCCGTGCTGTGGGTGCGGGACTTTGCGCTGCACGCGCTGCGCCGGAGCGATCCGGCGCTCGCCGGCCGGCCGGTCGCGCTCATCGCCGGCGAGGGGCGCCGGGCGGTCGTCACGGAGGCCGCGCCCGAGGCCGCGGGCGTGGCGCCGGGGCTCGCGGCCACGCTGGCCATGGCGCGGTGTCCGGGCATCGTCCTGCGGCCGCGCGATCCCGACGCGGAGGTCGAGGCCAACCGGCTGCTGCTCGCGGCGGCGTTCACGCTCGCGCCGCGCGTCGAGTTCACCGGTCCCGGCTGCTGCACCGTCGACCTGCAGGGCGCGGATCCGGCCCGCACCGAGGCCGGGATGCGCCTCCGGGCGGCGGAGCTGGCGCGGGCGGGGCTGCCGGCCCGGATCGGCGCGGCGGCGACGCCGCTGCTCGCCGCCTACGCCGCGCGCGGCGCGGAGCCGGTGCGGCTCGTGGCGGATGCGCGCGCGTTCCTCGCGCCGCTGCCGCTGGCCGTCGCGGAACCGGCGCCCGCCCAGGCGGAGATCCTGCGCGGCTGGGGCATCCGCACGCTCGGCCAGCTGACCGCCCTGCCCAAGGCGGAGGTCGGCCGCCGGCTCGGCACCGACGGCGCCGCGCTCTGGGAGCGCGCCGCGGGCGAGGCGATCCGCGTACTCCGGCTGGTGGCGCCGCCCACCACCTTCATCGCGGAATGGGACTACGACCCGCCGGTCGAGTCGGTCGAGCCGCTGCTCTTCCGCCTGCGGCGGTACGCGGAGCGGCTGGCGCTGGAGCTGCGCGCGGCGGGCGCGGTGGCGGAGAAGCTCACCCTGCGGCTGTTTCTGGAGGACGAGACGGAGCACGGCCGGGAGTTCCGGCTGCCCGAGCCGGGCGCGGAAGTGGACCTCTGGCTGCGGGTGCTGCTGGCGCATCTGGAGACCGTGCGGACCGGCGCGCGCGTCACCGGCGTCCGCCTCGCCGCCACGCCGGCCCGGCCGCCGCAGAAGCAGGACGGGCTCTTCGACACCGGCCTGCGCGACCCGGCGGCGTTCTGGGAGAACCTGGCGCGCCTCGGCGCGCTGGTCGGCGACGACCGCGTCGGCACGCCGGCGCCGCGCGACACCCACCGGCCGGATGCATTCGCGCTCGGGAAGCCGGCCGAGACGGTGCCCGCGCCGGAGCCGCCGCCGGTGCATCCGCCGCGCGGGCCGGTGCTGCGCCGCTTCCGGCCGCCGTGGCCGGCGCGGGTTGTCTGCGCCGCGGAGCGCCCGGTGCAGCTCGACAGCGAGCCGGCCTGCGGCGCGGTGCGCGCCGCCGCCGGACCGTGGCGGAGTTCGGGCGACTGGTGGAAGCCGGAAGGATGGACGGTGGAGACCTGGCACGTCGAGCTGGCCGGCGGCGGGCTCTACCAACTGGCGCGCACCGCCGACGGCTGGAGCGTCGAGGGAATGTTGGACTAAAAAACCCAAAGCAATCGACACAGAGCAAGGCACGTTCCGACAGAAAGGTATGCTTCCGCACCATTGTTTCCCGTCTGTGAACTCACGTCTGGGTCCGTGCCCTCTGTGCCCTGCTCCAGCTCCGCCGTTCAAATTCCGATGTCCTACGTCGAGCTCCATGCCCGCAGTGCCTTTTCCTTCCTGCGCGGCGGGTCGCCGCCGGAGGCGCTGGCGGCCGAGGCCGGGCGGCTGGCGCTGCCGGCGCTGGCCCTCTGCGACCGCGACGGCGTCTACGGCGCGGTGCGGCTGCACATGGCGGCGAAGGAGACCGGCGGCCGCGCGCTCGTCGGCTGCGAGCTGACGATGGAGGACGGCAGCGTCGTGCCGGTGCTGGCCGCGTCGCGGGCGGGCTACCGCGGCCTGTGCGCGCTGCTCACGACCGCGCACTTGCGGGCGCCCAAGGGGGAGAGCCGCATCGGCTGGGCTGAGCTGGCCGCGGGCAGCGAGGGCCTGGTCGCGCTCACGGGCGACGAGGAGGGGCCGGTGCGGCGCGCCTGGCGGGAGCGCGGGGCCGCGGCCGCCGCCGCGGCCGGGGCGCGGCTCGCGGCGATCTTCGGCCCGGACCAGCTCTACGTGGAGCTCCAGCGCCACCTCATCCCCGGCGAGGACGCGGAGAACGAATTTCTGGTCGACTGGGCGCGCGCGGCAGGCCGGCCGCTGCTCGCCACCAACGGCGTGCTCCACGCGACGGCGGACGGGCGCGGCGTCGCCGACGTCTTCACCTGCCTGCGCGAGCGCACCACGCTCGACGCCGCCGGCCGCCGGCTCACGCGCAACCGCGAGCGGCACCTCAAGCCCGCGGCGGCGATGGCCGCGCTCTTCGCCGACCTGCCGGAGGCGGTGGCCAACACGGCAACGCTCGCGGCCCGGCTCGAGTTCACCCTCGCCGACCTCGGCTACCGCTTCCCGGATTACCACGTGGCGGCGGGCGAGACCCAGGACGCGTTCCTGCGCAAGATGACCTTCTTCGGGGCGCAGCAGCGCTACGGCTCGGTCGTGGGCGACGTGCGCCGGCAGCTGGAGCGCGAGCTGGCGCTGATCGCCAAGCTGGGCTTCTCCGGCTACTTTCTCATCGTCTGGGATCTCTGCACGTTCGCGCGGGAAAGGGGCATCCTGGTGCAGGGCCGCGGCTCGGCGGCCAACAGCGCCGTCTGCTACGCGCTCGGCATCACCGCGGTCGACCCGGTGGGCGGCAAGCTGCTTTTCGAGCGCTTCCTCTCCGAGGGGCGCACCGACTGGCCGGACATCGACCTCGACCTGCCGAGCGGCGACCGCCGCGAGGAGGTGATCCAGGAGGTCTACCGCCGCTACGGCCGGCGCGGCGCGGCCATGACCGCCAACGTCATCACCTTCCGCGGCCGCAACACCATGCGCGAGGTGGGCAAGGTCCTCGGCCTGCCGGACGACGTGCTCGACCGGTTCTCGAGCCTGTTCCACGGCGGCGACTATCCGCACACCCTGCAGCTGACCGAGCAGCTCAAGCTGGCCGGCGTGAGCGCGAGCCATCCGCGGCTGCCGGCGCTGCTCGACACCTGCCGGCGGGTCTACGGCCTGCCGCGCCACCTCGGCCAGCATTCGGGCGGCATGGTGCTGAGCGCGGGCGCGCTCGACCGCTTCCTGCCGCTGGAAAACGCCCGCATGCCCGGCCGCTCGGTGCTGCAGTGGGACAAGTCCGACTGCGAGGACATGGGCATCGTCAAGGTCGACCTCCTCGGCCTCGGCATGATGGCGGTGCTGCAGGACGCGCTGACGATCTGCGCGCAGCGCGGCCAGCCGGTGGACCTGGCGCAGCTGCCCAAGGACGACCCGGCCACGTTCCAATCGATCCGCGAGGCGGACACGATCGGGGTCTTCCAGATCGAGTCGCGGGCGCAGATGTCGACCCTGCCGCGGATGAAGCCGGAGACTTTTTATGACCTCGCGATCGAGGTGGCGATCATCCGGCCGGGGCCGATCCAGGGCAACGCGGTCAACCCCTACCTGCGCCGCCGCGCCGGGCTGGAGCCGGTGACCTATCCGGACGAGCGGGCGCGGCCGATCCTCGAGCGCACCCTGGGCGTGGTGCTGTTCCAGGAGCAGATCCTGCGGCTGGCGATGGAGCTGGGCGGCTTCAGCGCGACGGAGGCGGACGAGATGCGCCGGGCGATCGGCTTCACGCGCTCACAGGAGCGGCTCGACCGCATGAAGGTTAAGCTGGGCGGGGCGCTGCGCCGGAACGGGGTGGGGGACGAGGCGGTAGAGTACATCCTCAATTCGCTCGCCTCGTTCGCGCTCTACGGCTTTCCGGAGAGCCACGCGATCTCCTTCGCGCTCATCGCCTACGCCTCGGCGTGGCTGAAGGTGCACCGGCCGGCGGTGTTTTTCACGGCGCTGCTCAACAACCAGCCGATGGGCTTCTACAGTGCCGCCACGCTGGTGCAGGACGCGCGGCGCCACGGCGTGCAGGTGCTGCCGGTGTGCGTCCAGGCGTCCGATGAGCTTTGTCGCGTCGAGGGCGACGCGGTGATCCGGCTCGGACTCGCCTCGATCCACAGCCTGCACGGGGCGGCGGTGCGGACGATGCTGGCGGCGCGCGCGGCGCGGCCGTTCGCGTCGCTGGAGGATTTCTTCCGGCGGACGGAGTTCAATCCGGCGGAGCGGCGGGCGCTCGCCGGCGCGGGCGCGCTCAATGCGCTGGCCGGGCACCGGCGCGCGGCGCTCTGGCGCGTCGAGGAGGCGCACCCCGAGGACGAACTGTTCCGTTACGCCACGGAGGGCGCGGTGTCGCCGGCGGCGTCACCGCTCGAGCCGATGACGCTCTTGGAGCGGCTGGAGGCGGACTACACGCACCTGTCGCTCACCACGGGCACGCATCCGATGAAGCTGCTGCGGGCGAGCCTGCCGGACCTGTGCCCGGCGGCGGAGCTGGCGCGCGCCCGGCCGGGGTCGCGGGTGAAGATCGGCGGGGCGGTGATCACCCGCCAGCGGCCGGGGACCGCGAAGGGCGTGTGCTTCATCACCCTGGAGGACGAGACCGGGCTGGCGAATGCGATCATCCGGCCGGCGCTGTTCGAAAAAACGCGGCTCGTCATCAACCTGGAGCCGGCGCTGGTCATCACCGGCCGGCTGCAGAACGAGCAGGGCGTGATCCACGTGCTGGCGGACACGATCGCGGCCCTGCCCGGCTTCGGCCTGCCCGCGCCGGAATCGCACGACTATTCGTGAGCGCGCTTCCCGGCGCCTCATTCACGTTTAGCCGGCCATCGGCAAAATGAAACTTGACGGAAACCCTGGGATTAATTGTTATGCGACTGAATCTCAGTCGCAATGAATATCAAACCATCTATTTTGTTAGTTTTTGTTTTAACAACAATCACTTACGCAACCGAAGCCGCAGATAAAAATGTCAGTCATCCGCGGCCAGTTGAGATACGCTTCATCCATCACCATTTCGTCCCGGAAAAGATCGAAGTTCCAGCCGGCGTGCCCCTCACGATCCACGTGGTGAACGCGAGCCGGGAGCGCATCGAGTTCGAAAGCTTCAAGCTGAACCGGGAGAAGGTCGTCGCGCCCGGCGCCTCGATTGTGGTGGAAATCCCCGCGCTTCGCGCCGGCAGCTACGATTTCTACGACGACTTTCACGACGACGTGCCTGAAGGGACGATCATCGCCCGCTGAACCGCCGCCTCTGCCTTTGCCAATGAGCACGTTCAATCGCAAAGCAGCGAGGGGAGCGGTCCTGGCGGTCGGGCTTTTGGCCGCGGTGGCGGGCCGCGCCCAAGTCGATCCGTGGGAATTTGAGGTCTATCCTTACGCCACCACGCCCAAGGGGATCGCGGAATTCGAAACCGACAATGCGGTGGTGACCGCCGGCCACGACGAAGGCGGCGAGGGCACGGCGGCCGGCACGATCGCCAGCGGGCACATGTGGTTCAACGCCTACGAATTCAATTACGGTATCACCGACCGCCTCGAGGCGGCCGTGTATCTCAATCTGGCCCGGCCAGCCGGCGGCCGGCTCCGGTGGGCGGGCGACAACCTGCGCCTGCGCGGACGGCTGTTTGAGCCGGGCGTCCTGCCGGTGGATCTCGGATGGTACGTGGAATTGGAGTGGCACCAGACGCCGCAGTTCGACGACGCGGTGCGCGAGCTGGAGGTGCGGCCGATCATCGAGAAGGATTTCGGGCCGGTCGCGGTGCAACTGAACCCGAAGTTCGAAAAGGTGCTGGCCGGCGACGGACACAATCAGGGCTTCGAATTCGGCTACGCCGCCGCGATCCGGTACCGCTGGCGCCGGCGCCTGTCACCGAGCCTCGAATTCTACGGCGGCACGGGCCTGATCGATCAGCCCGATCCCGCGGGCGAACAGCAGCACTACCTCTTCCCGGCGATCTGGGGGCAGCTGCCCGGCGGCTTGGAGTACAATCTGGGCGTGGGCTTCGGCCTGACCCGCGGCTCGGACCGGACGATCGTGAAGCTCAACCTGGAGTTGGAGCGCTTTGTGGGCGCGCTGTTCAGGTAGGCGGGTCCGCGTGGTGGTCGGAAGCGGGGGGGTAGTTCAGCAGATGCGCCAGGAAGAAGCACGCGCCGGCGCCGGCGAGGGAGAGCACGACCAGCGTGCCGGCCAGCCGCCGCCGGTGCCAGAGACTGACGAACCAATCCTGAAAGTCCGCCGCCAGCACGTTGGCCTTCCCGCCCAGCTCCTTGAGCTGGTTCTCGGCGCGCTTGGCGTTGCCCGAGGCGAGCGTGCCGGCCCGGACCAACGCCGTCGCCCAGTCGTCCGATTGGGCCCGGTGGTAGGCGACACCGGCGGCGGTCAGGCCGACGACCAGGATTGCGGCGCCGAGCCAGCGCAGCCGCTTCTGGTGGAACCGGTCGCGGTCCGACAGCGCCCGATCCGCCGGCCCAACCACGCCAGCTTCCGTTCGGTTGCCGGAGTCTGCCGCTGGGGTGTTGTGGGAAGTCGGGGGTTTGATGGCGGATTGAACCACGATCCTCCCTGCGGGGGAATCATAAGTTGGACGCGGCCCGGGCGCACGGGATTCCCCGGCGCCGGCCGGGGGGCGTTCTCGGAGTCCGGGTTGCCTTTCCCCCGTCCTGCCGAAATACTGGTCGCAACCCCGATCCGCTCATGCTGCCCCGCCTTCGTCTGGTTTTCCATTTCCGGCGTCCGCGACGCCACCTTCTGGCGGCGAGGTTTGCTGCCGGTTGGGCGCTGCTGACGTTCGCACCGGCGGCCATCGCCGCCGTTTCCGGTCCCGTCGCCCTGAACACGGAATACCAGACTGATCCCCTCGGCCTCGGCGTCCTCCATCCGCGGCTGAGCTGGCAGCTGGGTTCTCCGGGCCGCGGCGACCTTCAGACGGCCTATCAGATCCAAGCCGCGGCGACGCCGGAGGATCTCGCCCGGGGCGGACCTTTGTGGTGGGATACGCACGAGGTGATGTCGGACCAGTCGGTGCTGGTCACCTATGCCGGCCCGGCGCTCAGCTCGACGCAACGGGTTTACTGGCGGGTGCGGGCGTGGGACGCCCGCGGCGAGGCCACCGACTGGAGCGCGCCGGCCAGCTTCGAGATGGGTCTGCTTCAGCCTTCCGACTGGCACGCGCGCTGGATCGCGCCCGGTTTTGACCAGGACCCCGTCAAACCCGACCCGGCGCCGCTGCTGCGGGGCGCGTTCAAGATCGACGGTCCGATTCGCGCGGCGCGCCTGTACATCACGAGCCTCGGTCTCTACGCGGCGCAGCTGAACGGCCGCGACGTCGGCGACCAGCTGCTCACCCCGGGCTGGACCGACTACGACAAGCGGATCGAGTACCAGACTTACGACGTCACGGCGCTGCTGCGCCCGGGCGACAACGCCCTGGGCGTGACGCTCGCCGACGGCTGGTACCGGGGTTTCCTCGGAGGCGGCGGCGCCCGCAATCTCTATGGCCGGCAGTTGGCGCTGCTGGCGGAGCTGCGCATCGTCCACGCCGACGGCTCGGTGCAGGTGGTTGCGACCGACGGTTCGTGGAAAAGCTCGACCGGCCCGATCCTCGCGGCCGACCTCTACAACGGGGAGACCTACGACGCGCGGCTGGAGCAGCCGGGCTGGAGCGAGCCGGGCTACGACGCCGCCGGCTGGCCGGGCGTCGCGGTGCTGGAGCACACCAAGGACACGCTGTTCGCGGGCATCGACCCGCCGGTGCGGCGGACGGGGGAGCTCCAGCCGGTGTCGATGGTGCGCGCCGCGGACGGCGGCTACCTCTTCGATCTCGGCCAGAATCTGGTGGGCTGGGTGCGGCTGGTGGCCCACGGGGCGCCGGGCACAACGCTGACGCTGCGCTACGCCGAGGTCTTGGATCGCGGCGGCAATCTCTACACCGCCAACCTGCGCACCGCGCAGGCGACCGACCGCTACACGCTCCGGGGCGACGGCCGGGACGAGGTGTTCGAGCCGCGCTTCACCACGCACGGCTTTCGCTATGTCGAGGTCACGGGCCTCACCCGCGAGCCGTCGCTCGGCAGCGTGACCGGGATCGTGGTGGGCACGGACCTGCCCCGCGCCGGCACGTGGACCAGCTCCAACCCGCTGTTGAACCAGCTGCAGCAAAACGTCGTGTGGGGCCAGCGCGGGAATTTCGTCAGCATTCCGACGGACTGCCCGCAGCGCGACGAGCGGCTGGGCTGGACGGGCGACGCCCAGATCTTTGCGCGCACCGCGGCCTGCAACTTCGACGTCGCCGGCTTCTTCACCCGCTGGCTGGGCGACGTGAGCGCCGACCAGAAGGCGGACGGGGCGATGCCGTTCGTCATCCCGGACATCCAGACGAAGCACGCGCCCACGCTGCGGGCGGCGGCGGGCTGGGGCGACGCCGCCGTCATCATCCCCTGGACGCTGTACCTCGCGTACGGCGACCGGCAGGTGCTGGCCGACCAGTATCCGAGCATGAAGGCGTGGGTGGAGTACATGCGCCACACCGCCCCCGACCTGCTGTGGAACACGGGACCGCAATTCGGCGACTGGCTGGCTTACGCCTCACCGAGCGGCGAGGCCCGCAGCTACCCCGGGGCCACCACCGGCAAGGATCTGGTGGCGACGGCCTACTTCGCGCATTCGGCCGACTTGGTCGCGCGCGCGGCGGCGGTGCTCGGCCGGGAGGACGACGCCCGCGCCTACGCCGGCCTGGCCGCGCAGATCAAGGCGGCGTTCAACCGGGAGTTCGTCACCCCGAACGGCCGCGTCGGGGAGAACACGCAGACCGCCTACACCCTGGCGCTGGCGTTTGACCTGCTGCCGGAAAGCCAGCGCGCCGAGGCGGCGCGGCGGCTCGCCGCCGACGTGGCGTTGCACCGGAACCACCTGACCACCGGTTTTCTCGGGACCCCGCTGCTCTGCCAGGTGCTGGGCGACACCGGCCACCTCGACACGGCCTACGCCCTGCTGACCCAGGAGTCGTACCCGTCGTGGCTCTACCCGGTGCGGATGGGGGCGACCACGATCTGGGAGCGCTGGGACGGGATCAAGCCGGACTGGACGTTCCAGGATCCCGAGATGAACTCGTTCAACCATTATGCCTACGGATCGATCGACGCCTGGATGTACGGCGTCGTGGCCGGGATCCAGGTCGACCCGGCGCAACCGGGCTACAAGCACGTGTTGATCGCGCCGCGCCCGGGCGGCGGCCTGACGTTCGTGCGCGCCACCGAGCAGTCGCCCTACGGCGAAGTCGGTTCCTCCTGGGAACTCGAGGGCGACACGCTGGCGCTGACGGTGCGTCTTCCGGCCAACAGCTCGGCCACGGTGCGTCTACCCGGCGCCGTGCTGGATGCGGTCCGCGAGGACGGCCGCCCGCTGGCACAGTCGGCCGGCGTGACGAACCCGCGGCAGGACGGCGATGCGGTCGTGGCCGAGGTCGGCGCCGGGACCTATCATTTCAGCTACCCGGCGGCCATGCTGGCGCGGGCGTTGCGCGGCGCCGCGCCCCAGCCCTAGCGGGCGCGCCACCGGTTGATTTGGCGGCCAGGGAAACGATGAGCGGGAATACCACCGGAGGAGGGGCGATCCGCATCGCCAGCGCGGGTCATGCGGTTTTTGCGGCGACGATGATCGCCATCGGCGTCATGGGCTTGAGCAAGGGCAGATTCGCCCCGATCTGGCCGCCGGTGCCCAAGGGAGTGCCCGCCCACGAGGTCCTGGCGTATCTCTGCGCCGTCGTCGCGCTGGCCGGCGGCGTCGGCGTGCTCTGGCGGCGCACCGCCGCGGTCGCGGCCCGCGGGTTGTTCGCCTATCTCGGCCTCTGGCTGCTGCTGTTCCGGACGTCCCGCATCTTCATCGCGCCGGCGGCGCAGGACACCTGGTCCGGATTGGGCGAGACCGCTTCGATCGTGGCGGGCGCGTGGGTGCTGTACGCGTGGTTCGCCGGGGACTGGGACCGGCGGCGCCTCGGTTTCGCCACCGGCGACCGGGGAGGGCGCCTCGCGCGGCTGCTCTACGGTCTGGCCCTGATCCCGTTCGGCGTCGCCCATTTCAATTATCCCCACGAGACCGCTTCACTGGTGCCGGTCTGGCTGCCTGCGCATGTGGCGTGGGCGTATTTCTTCGGCGTCACCTTTCTGGCGGCGGGCGGGGCCGTGCTGGCCGGCGTGTGGGCGCGGTTGGCCGCCGTGCTTTCGGCGGTGCAATTGGGCCTGTTCACGCTGCTGGTGTGGGTGCCCGTCGTGGCGGCCGGACCCAACGCCTTTCAATGGAGCGAGTATGTGATCTCCTGGGCGGTGACGGCGGGTGCGTGGGTGGTGGCGGATTCCTACCGTGGAATGCCTTGGCGCGCCGTGGGCCGGCGCTAGCGCCGGCGGCACCGGCCATTTCTCCCGCGGGGGATATTGCCGCATGTCGCGCCCCCGGGGCGCTTAGTGCTCATTCCAACGTTCTGGCGATCCTGATCTTGGCACTTGGAACCTGTTACTTTGCCCTTGCCGCGAAGCGGCTAGTGGGCCCGCTGGGATTGACTCGCTCCGCTCGGGGCTGCGCCCTCGACCTCCGGTTGATCCTTCTGCGCCCGCTGCGCGGGCTCCGTCGAACCCATGGGTTCTCATCCCAGCACCCTTCCACTCCGCGGAATGGGCCCGCTGGGATTCGAACCCAGAACCAAAGGATTATGAGTCCTCTGCTCTGACCGTTGAGCTACGGGCCCGGCCGGATTCAGTGGTAAACGACCCTGGAAAAGCCGCCAAGCGGCTTCTTGCGGCGCCCGGGCGGCCCAGCGTTCGCCCGGTCCGGCTCCCCCGTCCGCCGCCGCGCTCGCTTTGCCGTGACAACCAACCCGTCTCCGGGGAAGATCGACCCGGCCGTCGCCCGACAAGTGAGACAATGCCGCCGATAATTTGACATCATGGCTGCCCCGTCGAATTCCCCGGACTCACCGCGCTCCGCGGGCGGGCAGGCGACGAGCGGACTTCCCGGCCCGGCGGGGCCCGTCACCCACGTCCGTTACGTCGTCTTCCTGATGATGTTTACGGCCGTGGTGATCAATTACATGGACCGGGCGAACTTCAACGTCTCCGCCCCGCTGATCGAGCAGCAGTTCGGTTTCAATGTCGCGCAGATCGGCCGCATCTCGTTCATCTGGGGGCTGGCCTATGCCCTGGGTAATTTTCCCGGCGGCTGGTTTGCGGACAAGTTGGGCATTCGCAAGGCGGCGTCGCTGGCGCTGGGATGGTGGTCGATTTTCACGATTCTCAGCGCGCTGGCCTGCAGCATGTTCTCGTGGTGCGTCATTCGCGGCCTGATGGGGGCGGGAGAAGCGCCGATCTGGCCGATCAACGCGAAAGCGACGAGCACGTGGTCCGCGCCCTCGGAGCGCGCGCGGGCCTTCACCCTGGCCGGCTCCGGACAGTTCGTCGGTTCGATGGTCGGGGTCTTTGTGTCCGGCTTGATCGTCCACTGGCTGGGCTGGCGGTGGACGTTCATCCTCTTCGGCGCCCTGGGGTTGCTTTGGGTTCCGATCTGGTGGGCTCTGATCCGCGATACGCCGCGATCCCACCCGTGGGTCAGTGATGGCGAATTGCGTTTCATCCAAAACGCGGCTGGCGCGGTGCCCCGCCAGGGGCCGGAGGCGCACCTCGGCCGCGACGAGATGAAGCAGGCCTTGCGGGTCATGCGGACGCGAAACGGGATTGGCGTCTTTCTCACCTTCCTGACTTTCGGCTACATTCTGTTCACTTTCCTCAATTGGCTCCCGCTTTACCTGCACGACACGTTCCACCTCTCGATCGTGAAAAGCGCGTCGTGGGCCAGCGTGTCGTATCTGGCGGGGTTCGTCGGTTTTCTCGTCTCCGGCCCGATCAACGACGGGCTCGTGGCGAAATACGGCTATGCGAAAGGGCGCAAGCTGGGGGCCGGGGTGCCCATGGGTCTGATGATCGTCATGATGCTGGCGGCGCTGGAGACGTCGCGGTGGAATCTCCTGGCGCCGAGCGCGCTGCTGATCGGGCTGTCGCTGCTGGTGATGAATGCCAGCGTGGGGGCGTGGGGGGTCAACGCGGTGGACCTGGCGCCGACGCCGCAAAGCTCGGCCCTGGTCTATGGCCTCTACAACGGGGTGCTCAATCTGACGGGGGCCGGCAGCTCGATTCTGGTGACGGTGCTCGCTGATCGATTCGGTTTCGTCTGGGCGTTCGCGAGCGCGCTGATCT
This sequence comes from Opitutaceae bacterium, assembly GCA_035502155.1. Classification (GTDB taxonomy): domain Bacteria; phylum Verrucomicrobiota; class Verrucomicrobiia; order Opitutales; family Opitutaceae; genus Fen-1467. The sequence continues at coordinate 597 of DATJUU010000070.1, read as the reverse complement.
TCATGGCGATCTTCCTCTTCGGTCTGGTCGTCGTCATCGACCGGCATGGGATTGCGCCCGCGCTCGCCGAAGCCCCCGCCGCCGGGTGAGCGCCACCCCGGGGCCACGTCCCGCGAATGGCGGATGCAGCAGGCGCCGCCCTGAGTGGCAGGGCCAGCGGACCCGTGGCACTGCGCCGGTTTTTGACAATCCAACCAGGGATGATCAAATCCGCTCCCGCCGGCCCGCGGGTTCCGTTATTGTCAACTATTAGTTGACACGTGCCCAGGGGCAACCGGGGTTGGAACCCTCCGCCCGTTCAGAGTCCGGCGGGTCCGGCGAGAGCCTGCCGCAGCCGCGCGCCCAGCTCATCGAGTGAGAAGGGCTTGACCAGCAGGCGCGTCGTGGCGCCCCCCAGCCCCTGCGCCTCGAGTTCGTCGACCGTGTAGCCGGACATGAAGAGGACCCGCAAGTCGGGGCGTCTGGTCCGGCGCCAACCTCCAACTTGGAGGCCAATACTCGAAACCAGGCATCGGCGGCCGCCCGGCGCGGAGCCTTGAGTCGTCCCGGGGCGGTTGCGGCCCGCGTCGACGTTCGCATGTTTCTCCACCAGTGCCC
>DATJUU010000069.1:0-8090 GCA_035502155.1 Opitutaceae bacterium | reverse complement strand
GCCGCATCGCGCGCGGGCCGCCGCCCCATTCCTCGCTCAGCGGCACGCCAAAGGCCTTGGTCACCGCGTGGTCGACGTCGGCAATGAGCATGAAGGGAAGATCGTTCTTCTCCTTGAACGCCTTGAGCGTGGCCGGATCGTCGACGCTCACACCGATCACCGTGACGCCCTTGGCGGCGAGGTCCTTGGTCGCCGCCGCCAGGCTGCGCGCCTCGGCCGTGTCGTCGTGCGCGCCGGCCATCGGGAAGAAGTACACCAGGGTGCAGCCCTTGGCATACGCCGCGCCGAGGTCGAGCTTGGCGCCGGCTTCCGTGGTGCCGGTGACCGCGGGCGCCTTCGCGCCGACCGCGAGCGGCTCGGCCCGGCCGGCGACGCCGAGGGCAGACAATCCAAGTACGAGTGCAAGTCCGCGTAGGGTGCGCATGGGGTGACGGGGTACGGATGGTTCGCGCGGCTAGCGGCGCCCTGCCGGGCTGGGGGCCGGCCGCGCTGGGGGTTGAACGGTGGAAGCGGCCGGATTTCAACCGGCCGGCCGCATCTATACCGCAAATCGCCGCAACTGCAAACGACCGGGGCGCCGCGCCGTCGGTCAGCCGCGGATGCCCTGGGCCAGGTGGTAGTAGACCTCGTTGCCGCGCAGCTCCTGCTTGAACGCGCCCAGCTTCGTGTCGGCCCCGATCACGACGAGCTCGATGCCCGCCATGGTGGCGAAATCCTCGAGCATCTCGGCGGTCACCGCGTAGCTGAAGCCGGTGTGGTGCGCGCCGCCGGCGTGGATCCATGCCGCGCAGGCCGTCTTGAAGTCGGGCCGGCACTTCCACACTGCGCGCGCCACCGGCAGCTTGGGCAGCGGCCGGGGCGGCTTGATGGCATCGACCTCGTTGACGAGCAGGCGGAAACGGTTGCCCAAGTCGATGAGCGAGGCATTGAGCGCCGGCCCGGCGGGCGCGTCGAACACGAGCCGCACCGGGTCCTCGCGGCCGCCGATCCCGAGCGGGTGGATTTCCAGCGACGGCTTGCCGGCGGCGATCGACTCGCAGATTTCCAGCATGTGCGCCCCGAGCACGAGGTGGTTCTTCGGCTCCAGATGATAGGTGTAGTCCTCCATGAACGAGGTGCCGCCGGGCAGCCCCTCGCCCATCACCTTCATCGCCCGCAGCAGGGCGCAGGTCTTCCAGTCGCCCTCGGCCCCGAAGCCGTAGCCGTCGGCCATCAGGCGCTGGACGGCGAGGCCGGGGAGCTGACGCAGGCCGTGCAGGTCCTCGAACGTGTCGGTGAATCCCTTGAATCCGCCCTCGGCGAGGAAGGCGCGCAGGCCGAGCTCGATCCGCGCGCCGTAGCGCAGCGCCTCGTGGCGCGCGCCGCCGGTGCGGAGCTCCGGGGCGACCCGGTAGCGCTCCTCGTACTCGGCGCAGAGCTTGTCGATTTTCTTGTCGTGCATCGCGATCTCGGAAATCCGCGCCACGAGGTCGCCGACGCCGTAGCCGTTGACGGCGAAGCCGAATTTCATCTCCGCCGACACCTTGTCGCCCTCGGTGACGGCCACCTGGCGCATGTTGTCGCCGAAGCGCGCGAACTTCGCGCCCTGCAGGTCGTGCCACCCGCGGGCGGCGCGCATCCAGGCGGCGAGCCGGTCCTGGACCTCGGGATCCTCCCAGTGGCCGACCACCACCTTGCGCTGGAGCCGCAGGCGGGTGTGGAGGAACCCGGCCTCGCGGTCGCCGTGCGCGGCCTGGTTCAGGTTCATGAAGTCCATGTCGATCTCGCCCCAGGGCAGGTCGCGGTTGAACTGGGTGTGGAGGTGGACGAAGGGCTTGCGCAGCGCGGTCAGCCCGCCGATCCACATCTTGGCCGGCGAGAAGGTGTGCATCCAGAGGATGAGGCCGGCGCAGTTGGCGTCGTGGTTGGCGTCGAGGCAGAGGGTGCGGATCTCTTCCGGGGTGGTGAGCAGCCCCTTGAAGACGACCTTCAGCGGCAGCCGCTGCGACGCCGCGATGCCGGCGGCGATCTTGCGGGAATTGGCCGCAACCTGCTTGAGCGGGCCGGGCCCGTAGAGGTGCTGGCTGCCGGTGACAAACCAGATGGCGGGGGAAGCGAGGAGTTTCATGAGGAAGCAAGCTTTGAGCTTAAAGCGGCAAGCTTTAAGCCACGGGGTATCAGTCCTTCTGCGATTCTTTGATGGCCAACAGGTCCTTCATCACGCGCGAGAGGTCCGCGGACCTGTCCAGGCCGCCGAACGAGTCGTGCAGCCGGCGGTAAAGCCGGTAGAGCTGGTCGTAAGTTTTCCGGGCCGCGGGATTGGGCCGGTAGCGGGTCTTCTTCAGCGAGGTCATCTTCGCCTCGGCCGTGGCGAAATCCGGATGCGCGCCGGCCAGGACCGCGGCCGAGACCGCCGCGCCCAGGGCGCAGGCCTGGCTCGAGCCGGCGACCAGCATCGTGCAGCCCGTGACGTCGGCGTAGATCTGCATCAGGAGCGGGTTCTTTTCCGCGATGCCGCCGGCGCAGACCACGCGGTCGATCGGCACCCCGTATTCCTTGAACCGCTCGATGATCGCCCGGGCGCCGAAGGCCGTCGCCTCGATCAGCGCGCGGTAGATCTCGCCCCGGGTCGTGTGCAGCGTCTGGCCGAGGAGCAGGCCGGAGAGCGTCTGGTCGACGAGGATCGTGCGGTTGCCGTTGTTCCAGTCGAGGGCGAGCAGGCCGCTCCGGCCGGGCCGGAGCTTCGCGGCCTCCCGGGACAGCTGCGCGTGCAGCGCCGCGCGGCCCTGGCACACCACCTCGACCCACCAGCTGAAGATGTCGCCCACGGCCGACTGGCCGGCCTCGAGGCCGTAGTAGCCGGGCAGGATCGCGCCCTTGACGATGCCGCAGATGCCGGGAATGTCCGGGACCTTCTTTTCGGCCGAGACCACGCCGACGTCGCAGGTCGAGGTGCCGATGACCTTGACCAGCGTGCCCTCGGCGACGCCGCAGCCGATCGCGCCGTAGTGGACGTCGAACTCGCCGATGGCGATCGCGATGCCCGCCGGCAGGCCGAGTTTCGCCGCCCATTCCGGGCAGAGCCGGCCCGCGGGCTCGGTGGCGTCGTAAGCCCTGGCGTAGAGCCGGTCGCGCAGGTCGGCGAGCTTCGGATCCAGCAGGGTGAGGAACTCCTTGTCGGGCAGGCCGCCCCATTCATCGCAATAAAGCGCCTTGTGCCCGGCCGGGCAGACGCCGCGCCTGGCCTGCCGCGGGTCGGTGACGCCGGCGAGCACCGAGGGCACCCAGTCGGACAGCTCGATCCACGCGTACGCCGCGTCAAACACCGCCGGGTCGACCGCGAGGCAGTGCCAGATTTTCGACCACCACCACTCGGACGAATACGTGTTGCCGCACTTGGCGATGAAGTGCGGGCGATGCTGCGCCGCCAACGCGGTGATCTTCTGCGCCTCGCGCCAGCCGGTGTGGTCCTTCCACAGCCAGCACTGGGCGTTGAGGTTTTTGCGCCACCTCTGGTCCAGCGCGAGCGGCACGTTGTTCCGGTCCACCGGGAGCGGGCTGGAGCCGGTGGTGTCGACGCCGATCCCGATCACCTTCGCGGGATCGAACCCGCGCTGTTTTCGTGCGGCGGCGAGCGCGCCGCGCACGCTCTTCTCCAGGCCGGTGAGATAGTCGCCCGGATGCTGGCGGGCCAGGTGGTGGTCCCTGGAGTCGAGCAGCACGCCCTGGCGGCCGCTCGGGTACGGGACGACACACGAGCCGAGCTCGGCGCCGTCGGCGCAGCGGACGACGAGCGCCCGGACCGAGTTGGTGCCGTAGTCAATGCCGAGGGTGAAGGACATGGGGAAAAACGCGGCGGGGCTCACGCTTGGCCGCGGCCGGGCTGGCCGTAGGTGGCCTCGGGGCCGTGCTTGCGCTGGAAGTGACGACCGAGCAGCTCCGGCTCGATCTCGCCGCGGCGCGGGTCCAGCGCGAGGGTCTGCGCCGCCAGCTGGGCCACGAGTTCCAAGGCAAACGCGTACTCGACCGCCTGCGCGCCCGACGGGCCCCACGCAAACGGCCCGTGGCGCCAGACCAGCACGGCCGGCACGTCGAGCGGGTCGCGGCCGCGGAACGCCTCCACGATCACGTTGCCGGTGTTCCACTCATAGTCGCGGGCAATTTCCTCCCCGGTCAGCGGCCGCGTCACCGGCACGGCGCCGTTGAAAAAATCGGCGTGGGTCGTGCCGAAGCACGGAATGGGCCGGCCGGCCTGGGCGAAGCTCACCGCGTGGCGCGAGTGCGTGTGCACCACCGCCCGGATGGCGGGAAACGCCTGAAAGAGCCGGCGGTGGGTCGGCGTGTCCGACGACGGCCGCAGCTTCCCCTCCACCACCCGGCCGTCGAGGTCCACCAGCACCATCCGGGCGGGGGTGAGTTCGGCGTAGGGCACGCCGCTGGGCTTGATGGCGAAGACGCCGGCCGCGGGGTCGAAGACGCTGGCGTTGCCGAACGTCAGGTCGACCAGCCCCGAGGCGCCGAGCTGGCGGTTGGTGACATAGGCCGATTCGCGGAGCGCGCGATGCAGCATGGCACCGCCAATCAACACCCCGGGCCCGGGGTGACGGCGAGCAAAAACCAACCGGCCGTCACTCCCGTTTCAGCTCCCGCGTCATCAGCGCCGGCAGCGCGTCGACGGGTTTGCGGCCCTCGAACAGGATGCGGTAGACCTCGGTCAGGATCGGGGCGTCGACTCCGCGCTCAACGCACAGCCCGTGAAAGGATTCCGCGGTCTGGTAGCCCTCCACCACGGTCCGGCGCCCGGCGAGCAGCTCGGCCGCGCTGCGCCCCTCGCCGATGTGCTGGCCGAAATCCCGGTTGCGGCTCCAGCCGCCGTAACAGGTGGCGATCAGGTCCCCGGCGCCGCTCAGGCCGTAGAAGGTCTCCGGCCGGGCGCCCAGGGCCGTGCCCACCCGCACCATCTCGGTCAGCGCCCGGGTGATCATGGCGGCCTTGGCGTTGTCCCCCAGCCGCAGGCCGTCGCAACAGCCCGCCGCGATCGCGTAGATGTTCTTCAGGCAGCCGCCAAACTCGGCGCCGGGCAGGTCCTCGCTGGTGTACAGGCGCAGCCGCGGGCCGCTGAGCGCCGCCTGGACCTCGCGCATGAACGGGGTGATGGACTCGACGGCCAGCACCATGGCCGCGGGCTGGCCCCGCGCCACCTCGGCCGCCGTCGTGGGCCCGGTGAGCGCCCCGACCGGATCCGCCGGCAGCAGGGTCTTGATCACGCCGGTGGGCCGCAGGTGGGTGCCGAGTTCCAGACCCTTGGCGAGGCTGACGACCAGCCGCAGCCGCGAGGCCCCCGCCCGGGCGTCGTGCAGGCGGCCGCACCAGGCGCGCATCGCCTGCGTCGGGCAGGCCAGCAGCGCCATCTCCGCCTCCTGGAACGCGGGGGCCAGCTCGGCCGTGATCCGGAGCTCCGGCGGGAGGGTGAAACCGGGCAGGTAGTCGGTGTTCTGCCGGGTCGCCGCCAGGGCGCGCGCCTGTTCGGGGCGCCGCGGCACCAGCGTCACCCCGTGCCCCACCCGCAGCAGGTGCAGGGAGAAAGCCGTGCCCCAGGCGCCGGCGCCGATGACGCACATGTTCATGAAGGAGGACGGGGTGCCTGCCCAGCAGAGAGCATGGAGATCGGCCGCTTGGCAACCCCGCTGTTCACCGCGCCGCCGGCGCGCAGGTCACTTCGGGAATTTCCGGCTGCGCACCGCCATCACGTAGGCGGCGAAGCCCTTCTTCATCTCCTCGCCCACCGCGGCGAAGGCGTGGGCGAAGCCCGGCATGGCGTCGGGATTCCAGCCGAGGAGATCGGTGCAGACCAGGATCTGGCCGTCGCAGTGCGGACCCGCACCAATGCCGATGGTCGGGATCTTCACCGTCTCCGTGATCGTGCGCGCCAGGTTCGGCTCGGTCATCTCCAGCAGGAGGGCGAAGCAGCCGGCCTTTTCCAGCGCCAGCGCATCGGCCAGCAGGCGCTCCGCCTCCGCCGGCTTGACGCCGAAGCGCCGGTAGCGGCCGAGCACCCGGACCTGCTGCGGCTCCAGCCCGATGTGGCCCCACACCGGCACGCCGGCGCCGACCAGCCGGCCGACCAGCGGCGCGAGCCGCGCGCCGCCCTCGATCTTCACGGCCTCCGCGCCCGCCTGCTGGAGGAGGCGCTGGCAGGCGGCGAGCACGCGCTCGTAGTCGAAATGGGCCTCGGCGAAGGGCACGTCGGCCGCGATCAGCGCCTCCGGGCGGGCGCGGGCCACCGCCGCGGTGTGGTGGAGCATCATGTCCAGCGTGACCGGCACGGTGCTGTCGAAGCCGAGCAGGTTGTCGCCGACCGAGTCGCCCACGAGGATGACGTCGACGCCGGCCTCGGCCGCGAGGCGGGCGGTGGGGGCGTCGTAGGCCGTGGCCGCCACGATCGGCCGCTGGCCCTTCAGTTTGCGCAGCGTGTGGGTGGTGGTCTTCATGCCGGTCGGACAGGCTAGCACGAAACGCGGGCCGTGGCATCCCTCTTTCGGCCGCCCCCGCGCGGCCTCATTTCAGCCAGCCCGGCAGGCGCTCGCCCGCGATCGTCTGCTCGAAGGTCTCGCGCGGGTTGACGAGCTCGAACGTGCTCCCGCGGACGAGCACCTCGGCGGGCAGCGGCCGGCTGTTGTAGCGGCTGGCCATGACCTGGCTGTAGGCGCCGGCGCTGAGAAAGGCGACGTACTCGCCCTCGCCCACCTCCTGCAGCGTGCGGTCCTTGGCGAAGCAGTCGGTCGACTCGCAGATCGGGCCGACGATGTCCACCTTGAGCGCGGGCCGCGAGGTGTCGCGGTGCAGCGGCACGATCTCGTGATAGGCGTCATACATCGCGGGGCGCACGAGGTCGTTCATGCCCGCGTCGAGGATGAGAAAGTTCCTCCCGTGGCCGCGCTTGAGGTATTCCACGCGGGCGAGGAGCACGCCGGCGTTGCCGACCAGAAACCGGCCGGGCTCGAGCAGCACCTTCAGGCCCAGCGGCTGCAGGAGCGGCCGCAGCGCAGCGCCGTAGGCCTCGGGGGTCAGCGGCCGCCGGTCCGGAGGCAGCGCATCCCACCAGGCCGCGGCCCCGCTGGCCAGCGCCTCGCGGTAGACCACGCCGATGCCGCCGCCGATGCTGAAATAAGAGATGCCGTGGTCGCGCTGCAGCTGCCGGACGAGGGGGGTGACCTTCTCCACCGCCTCGACGAACGGCCCCGCGTCGGTGAGCTGGGAGCCGATGTGCATCTGCACCCCCTTGAGTTCCAGGTGCGGGAGCTTGGCCGCGGCCGCGTAGGCGGCGGGCGCCGCCGCCAGCGGGATGCCGAACTTGTTCTCGCTCTTGCCGGTGGTGATCTTGTGGTGGGTCTTGGCGTCGACGTCGGGGTTGACGCGGATGCCGACCGGCGCCTTGCGGCCGAGCTGGCCGGCGATGTGGTTGATGCGGGCCAGCTCCGGCTCGCTCTCGGCGTGGAGGGCGAAGATGCCGGATTCGAGCGCGAGCTTGATCTCCGCCTCGGTCTTGCCCACGCCGGCGAAGACGCTGCGCTCCGCCCGCGCACCGGCGGCCAGGACCCGCCGCAGCTCGCCGCCGCTCACCACGTCGAAGGCCGCGCCGAGATTCGCCAGCAGGCGCAGGACGGCGAGGTTGGAGTTCGCCTTCAGCGCGTAGCAGACCTGCACGTCGAGGCCCTCGAGGCCGGCCACGACGCGCCGGTAGTTGTCCTCGATGGTCGCCGCGCTGTACACGTAGGTCGGCGTGCCGTACAGGCGCGCCACGGCCGCGAGATCCACGGATTCGCAGTGGAGGGCCGGGCCGAGATAATGGAAGCGGTGCATCGGCGGGAGGACCGGTAAAAGCGCGTTGAAAAGCGGGCCTTCTTGACAGTTTCCCCTTGAGAAAACGACACAAAACTCGATCTATGAAGCGTCATGCTGCGTGCCCTGCGCCACTGGTTTCACCGCCCCGCCCTCCGGATGGCCTCGGTGGACAACTCCCGCATCCGCACCACGCGGACGCAGAACGCCCAATTTATCAGCTATTTGGTCGAAAGCGGCTTCCGGCAGGTGAATCCGGACCGCTACGA
>DATJUU010000068.1:0-3263 GCA_035502155.1 Opitutaceae bacterium | reverse complement strand
GGAAGAACCCGGCAAGGGTTCCTCCGGCGGTGACGGCGATGAGCCAGTCGGAGAGGAGAAACCATGACGACGCGGGGCTTGCTGTTGCTCGGCGGCATTGCGGTGTGCTGGATGGCCTACGGCGCGGTTCACGCGCCGGGCTGGTGGATTTATCCGGTGGGCCTGGGGCTCGGGTTCGGTAGTGTGCAGTTGTGGTCGCGGTACTTCCGGTACGTGCCGTGACTGTCCGCGATCTCCGGGAGTTGGTGGCGGCGCTCGGGTCGGAGTTCGATTTTCTCCCGGTCGTGATGACCATGCAGCACGGCGACACGTACGAGGATCAGCCGGTGAACGATCTCCGGCTTTATCCGGGTTGGCGGGCTGGAAGTGAGGTGACGCATGGCGACGGTCAACTATCACTTGGTGGAATCATCGGTGCACGTGCTCCATGCGGTGATCGCCGGCCAGGTGGTGGCGGCCTGTGGCACGGAAGGGGCGCAGGGGGAACCCGGCAAGGGTTCCCCCGCATTCAATGGGGGTGTGACGGTGTGCGGTCGAAAAGGCCGGGACTGGCAGGTGGTGATCGGCAAGCACGTGCGGACGGGCCGGCTGTGCCGGCTGTGCCTGCGCGGTTTGCAGCGAGCCGTGAAAGCGGCGAAGCCGTGAGCGGGTCGGGCGGGCCCGACGCCGACCGGGCACGCGAACTCGCGGAGGAGGTGCGGACGGTTGCTTCGCTGCTCAAATGTGAAGTGCCCGGGAACGCATATCCACCGGATTCCTGCCGCTGCCCGGCCTGTTGGGCGCGTGCGCTGCTGCGGCGCTGGCCGTCGCCCGCCGCGCCCGCCGAAGGGGGCCAGGGGGAACCGGAGGTTCCCCCGGTTGTCGCCTATCAAACGGACCTCGATGTCTGTCGCGCTCGCTTGGCGGAAATCCGCCGCATTGCGGCGCTCCCGTAGACTGACATTCTCGTGGCACGATTGACTTCTTGACGCTCGAGCCGCTCGTTCCTATCTTCGGGCCGTACTCCGCGAGGGGTGCGGCCCTTTCTCGTTTCACGGACAAGGCCGGGAAGGGGTCGAGGGGGAACCCTGGAAGGGTTCTCCCCGATTCCTTTATAGGTGAGGCGCCTTGTCCTTACCGCTCCGTAAGGTCTGGAACGCGCCGGGGGATTTCGGCAACCGCGAGACGGCCGCCAATATGGCCGTGCTCGCGCGGTCGCGTCAGAACGACCCGGCGGTGCGCGGGGCGTGGACACAGATCACGCATGGCGTGACACCCCCGACAACGTACGATGAAGGCATGATGCTGCGCGCGTGGCTGGCGCAGCATTTTCTGTTCCTGGCCGATCCCGAGGGCGAGGGCGTGTTCGGCGGGACGGAGGACATCGAGCTATTGCGCGATCCCGTGCTGATGCTGCAACAGATCGACCAGGCGTACGTCGCGCGGGGCGACTGCGATGACGCGGCGATCCTGGGCGCGGCCTTGGCGCTGGCGGCGCCGGTGCCGTTCTCGGGTGTGCAGTTCGTGCTGGTGGGGCTCGATCCCCAGGAACCCTATACGCACGTCTATGCCGAAATCCTGACGGCGCGGGGCTGGCTCGACCTCGATGTGACGCGGGGGCAGGGGCACGTGCCGACCATTCGGAAGCGCGAGGTGGTGCGTGTATAGCCGCCGTGGCGGGCTCGGGATCACGGCACCGCCCGGCCCCAAGCCGGGCACGATTCAGGACCCGGCGGCGACCTTGGGTTGGCGCAAGGTCTATCCGGGCGACGTGGTGACGACGCCGGCGCCGACCGGGAAGCCGGCCTACCAGATGCAGACGGCGGTGGTGGCGCAGCCGGTGGTGGATGGGGGGATACGGCCGGTCGCGCCATCACCGTCGCCCCCGCCGGCCGTGCCTTCGCAGCCGACCTATGCGCCGATGCCGACCACGACGACCACGCCAGCGCCGACGTCGCCAACAGCAGTGGCACCTCCGGGCACGATCCTGAGCGAGCCGGCGACCTTGACCACGAATCCCGCGACGGGCCAGCCGTGGGGCTCGCCCTACAACGCGCCGCTCGTCTCGCAACCGCCGTTCGCGCCGCAGGCGCAACTCCTGTTGCAGCCGAGTGGCGGGGGCGTGGCGTTGCCGGGCGTGGCGGCGCCGGATGGGTCGGTGACGCCGGTGGCGCCGGCACAAGCGGGCTTCGACGCCAAGACGATCGCCATCGCGGTCGGTGGTGCGGTGCTCCTGACGATGCTTTTGGGGAAGCGGAGGCGCTGATGTACGCGGGCGTCGGACAGCCACGGAGGGGTCCAGGGGAACCCGGTAAGGGTTCCCCGGATGAGCGGAGGTTCCTGTGTATGCAGGGGTAGGACAACCGCAGCCGATCCCGACGACGGCGGCGCACATCCCGCAACAGGGGCTGGTGCCGGCGCGGCCCAAGGTGCCGGCGAGTGCGCCGGGCACGCGCTACCAGCCGCCGGGGGTGGACCTCCGGTTGCCGGGGGAGGACCCGTACGCGGCGCGCTTGAGGAACGCGGGCAACTATCGGCGCCGACTGGCGCGTGAGCGGCGGCAGGCGCTGGCGGGATTCGCGGGCTTCGCGCAGGCGGACGCCGATGTGTTCGCGGCCCAGGTGGTGGCGGCGGAAGCGGGGGCGCGGGCCACCTCGGCGGAACAGGCGGCGTTCACGGCGGCCGGCGCGCCAGTGGACGAGACGTACGCGATCAACCAGCTGGTGCAGCAGCATCGGGACGAGATCGCGGCCAATGTGAGCAAGGCGGTGGACGCCAAGGCGGCGGGCCGGTCGGTCGCGGTGCTGGCCAAGGGCGGGCAGGTGGTGATGGTGAGCCCGGACAGTGATCCCTCGGTCAAGGCGGCGTTCGATGCCAAGGCGGCCGGGAATCCCGTCGCGGTGCACGCGGGGAATCCGTTGGCGGCGGCGGCGATGGCGGTGACGCCGGCGCAGGCGGCGGCGGCGGCCGTGTTCGGGCAGTCGGAGCCGGACCCGCAGACAGCGGTGCTGGCCAAGGTGCAGCGGGCGGCGGTGGTGCGGAAGCGCGGCGGGCTCGGGGCGTTGGGTCAGGCGGCGGCATCGGCGGCGGCGTCAGTGGCGCCAACGGTGTCGCCGTGGCTCCTGTACGCGGTGGTCGGCGCCGGGTTGTACTGGCTTATCAAGGAGCACTAATGTACGCCACGAGTGAGCGGGTGTTGCGCGGGATGGGTCGCTACGGCCGGGTGCGGGGGATGGGCCGGCTTGGCGCGTCGGGCACGGGCGCGGCGGTGGGAGCGGCGGCGG
>DATJUU010000067.1:0-5367 GCA_035502155.1 Opitutaceae bacterium | reverse complement strand
GCCTCGTTGTAGACGGGCACGATCACCGAGAGGGTGCACGGCGCGGGCAGCGGCTTCATCGGCGGACGGCGGTCATGCCCCGGCGGCGGGGGCCGGCGGCCCGGGGCGGCGCCGGACGGCGAACGCGGCCGACGCGAGCAGGACGAGGCCCGCGGCGGTGAGCACGAGGGCCAGCGTCCAGTGCGGCGGGCGGTAGGTGAACGTCACGCGGTAGGTGCCGGGGCCGTCGACCGCGACGCCCTTGAAGGCGTGATTGACGCGGAAGTAGGGCGCCGGCCGGCCGTTCACCGTGACGCGGAAGCTGTCGGGCAGCCAGGGCTCCTGCAGCACGATGACGCCCGCGCGCGGCGCCTCGACCTCGAACGAGGTGGAGTTCGTGGTCAGGCGGTAGCTCCCGGCCGGCACCGTGTGGCGGTCGTCAGGGGAACGCCAGAGGGGTGGCGGCGCCGCGGGATCGCCGCGTTGCACTGCGGCGAAGGGCTGGGTGGAGTCCTGCCGGATCATGGCCGCTAGCTGCGAGGGCGTGTCATAGGATCGCAACTCATCGGTGAAGAACGCGCGCGGCCAGCAGGTGTCGCTGCGATAGACGTCGAGGTCCGCCTTGACCACCGGTGTCAGCCGCGCCGGCGGGGGTGCGCCCGCGGGAGCCAGGAAGTACTTGATGTTGAGGAAATCGTAGACCGGCTTGAGCACGCCCAGGGTCGGATAGCGCACGACCCGGCGCCAGTCCCACTCCCGGGCGAACTCGCAGGCGTCCAGCAGCTCGCGGTAGTGGCGGTTCATGAGCGCGTCCGGGCCGGCCACGCCCTCCAGTCCGTAGACCCCGGTCCAGCCCGCGAAGAAGGTGTCGTCGAATCCGACGACCCGAAACGGCGCCGCGCGGTCGGCGCGGATCGTCTCGATCGCCGGCGATTGCGCCTGGAAGTCGACCCGCGGCCCCGTGTGCAGCACGTAGACGTTGTCGTCGAGATCGGCCTGCATGCCCTGCCGCCAGAACATCGCCCCGAGGCAGGCGGCGGCGACGAAGCCGGTGAGGAGCGTGACCCCGCCCCGCACCCGCATGCGCCGGAACACGGCCAGCAGGGCCACGGCGGCGAGCAGCAGCGCCCACAGGCTGCCCCAGATGAACGGGCTCACGTCCAGGCGTTCGCCCCAGTGCCAGAGGGTCACCGTCTCGCCGTCGCCGTAGATCTGCCGGTGCACGACCTGGCCGAAGGCGAGGTAGCTGAAGACGATCGCCCCGAGGAGCAGCAGCACGACGCCGGCGTCGCTACGCCCCTCCGGCGTGCCCAGCCGCCGCCAGGCCGCGTGGATGCCGACCCCGGCCAGCGGGATGAGGTGGATGATCAGCACGCAGGAGAAGGTGTTGTCGACGTGCGACACGTTGGCGAGAAAGGGCACGGCCAGGATCCAGTCCGACGGGATGAGGCCAAAGGCGAGCGACAGCGGCAGGAGCGCGGCGGCGGCGAGGGCCAGCACGAGGCGGCCGTGCCCGCCGCGACGCAGCGTGGCGAGGAAATAGAGCGCGCCGAGGAGGAAGAGGAAGTTGACCGACGGACAGAAGATCCGGTCCCGCTTCTGCAGCGGCCGGTAGAACAGCTCGTCGAACAGCCCCAGGATCACGCCGGGCTGGATCTGGTAGACCTGCGCCTGGTCGTAGCTGGTGTAGGACTGCCGGAGGGTGTCGAGGAAGGTCAGCCACACGGGCGCGCTGACCAGCGCGAAGATCCCGCCGGCGGCGGCGAGCACGCCGAATCGCTGCAGCTTGCCCCACCACGCCCCGGGCGCCGCGGCGAGCAGGATCGCGCCGGAGAGGTTCACGCCCACCAGCAGCATGTAGGCCTCCTTGACCGTGCCGCTGTTCAGCTCCGCCCAGTTGGCCAGGATCAAGCCGGCGGTCCAGCCGAGCGCGGGGCGCACACCCTCCGTCTGCGCCAGCCGCAGCCAGCAATACAGCATCCACGGCGCGTAGCAGAAGCTGAAGAAGGCCGGATGGTTGATGCGGAAGACGAAGAATCCGATGAAGGCGGAGGCAAAGCCGGTCAGCGCCGCCGAGGGCAGGTGCCGGGTCAGGTGCCAGACGATCAGTCCGAGTCCGAACGCGAACAGCCACTTCGCGAGCAGGAATTTGAGATCCCACGCCCAGGACGCGCCGCCGGCGCACACGACCAGGAAGTGCAGGGGATCGCCGAACATCGACTGGCCCTGCCCGTACAGCGCCACCCCGCCCGAGTCGTACCGGTTCCACAGCGGCCACTCCCCGTCGCGGAACAGCGCGCGGCCCTGCAACATGGCGAGCGGCACGTGCTGCCACATGATCGCGCCCACGTCGGCGCCGCGCGGATCGATGCGCTTGTCGGCGGTGGAGTCGGGCAGGGTCGGGAAATGGTCGTAGAGCAGGTAGGTGCCGTAGTTGGGCGACACGAAGCTGCGGCCGAGGAACACGACCGGGTAGCAGCTCCCGATCACCGCCACAGCGGCGGCCAGGGCGAGGGCGGTGCGCGGGCGCCCGGCCAGCCGCCGGCAGGCGGCGGCGGCGGCGCCGGACGTCCGGGCCCGGAGACGCGCGGGGGTGAGCGCCAGGAGGATCAGCGCGGCCGCCAGCGCGAGGAAGACGGGCCGGAGGGCCCTCGCCTCGGCGGCCAGCTGGTGGGTCACGGGCCGCTCGAGCTTCAGGGGTTCGGGCAGGGCGATGAGCGTCTGGGGATCGTTCGCGCCGGGCGTCGTGACGATCGTCAGCTCGCCGCCGTGCACCTCGGCCGACGCGATCTGGTTGGCCGGCGCGAAATCCTGCGGCGCAAAGGTCCGGATCACGCCCGCGGAGGGCGAAACGATGCGGGCCGGCCCGAGGGTCACCCGCGCCTCCCGGTCGAGCGGGTCAAAGCGCAGCGCCCGGTACTCCCCCGGCGGCAGCGGGAAACTGAGCAGCGCGGGCTGGTCGCCGGCCTCGACGTTCAGCCGCGCCGAATCCGACTCATTGAAACCGCGGCCCACGTCGTAGAAGACCTGGACCATGCCGGCGGAGGTGCTCGCCAGGCGGACCTGGAAAAACAGGCGGCCGGCTTCGTCGGGGCGCGATCCCACGAAGGGCAGGGCCAGGACCAGAGTCGCCACGACCGCAGCCAGCAGGCCCTGCAGGAGGCTTTTCCCGTTCATGAGGGCAAAGCCGGTATTCCCCCCGGCGCGCGCGCGGCCCGCAAGGCTATTATTCTCCGGCGCCGCCATCGGTGGGGTCGCCGGCGGGCGGCGTCGGGTCCGGGGCCAGCAGCCAGCCGAAGGGGATGAGCAGCAGCACGCCGGCGATCGCGGCGGCCAGCGCCATCGCCGGCCCCTGCGCCGCGAGGCGCATCGCCCGGTACGACCACGCGGGCACTTGGACCGGCGCGCTGAACGCGAACCAGGCGGTCGGGTTCGCATCGCGCGCCACCAGGTGGACAGGCTGCCGGGGAGCCGGAAGGTAGAGCGGGGTCCAGGCGGCCGGAGTCGGATCCACGGGCGCGATCGTCGCCACCCGGGCGCCGTCTTGCGCGTCCGCCATTTCGAGGGACAAGCCCGCCCGGCGGCCGAGGTCGCCGGTGACTTCGATCCGCCAGTAGCCGCCGCGGGGTCCGGCGGGCAGCGGGCCGCTGCGCCAGGCGCCCTGCGCCGCCCGCCCCGCCGCGGTGTAGGAGCCCACGAACGAGGGCGCGATCCGCGGGGCCGTGCCGGGCGCCACGGCGCCGGGGGCAAAGCTGCGCGCCGGATCCGCCTGGCCGGCAAGTGGCAGCGGCGCGCGGAGGCTGGCGGGCAGGATGGCGCGGATTTCCGGATGGGCGAGGCGTTCCATCAGCGGGCCCTTGCTCGGGTACGGAATGTCCCCGTCGAGAAAATGGTCGTTGCCGGTCGCCAGGTAGGCGGCGGTGTTCGCGTCGCGCCGCGCCATCTGTGCGCCCACTTTGGGCAGCACATTCCGCCAGACGTCCGAAAGGTGCTGCCAGCCGCCCACGGCAATGACCACCGCCCAGGCGGCCGCCAGCGCGCCGCGGGCGCAGGCCCGCCAGCCGGCGAACCCGTCGGTGGACAGCGCGACGAGCACCGCGAAGGCGTTGACCAGCACGCCGGTGGCGACGGTGTCGAGGTAGCGCGACGCGGGCCAGGGGCCGCCGGCGCCGCGCGCGTAGGCGGTGGCGGCGAATTGAAGGATCACCCACAGGCCGGCGGCGAAAATCACCCGGAAATGCACCGGCCCCGAGTGCCCGCCGCGCCACGAGCGCCAGCCGGTCCAGGCCCACGGCAGCCACACGAGCACCGCCAGCGGCGCGGCGAAGAACGCCGGCCACTGCAGGCTGTGCCAGAGCGCCTCCGCAAAGGCCGCCACGGAATGGGCCTGCATCGGCGCCTCCTGGGGGTCGATGACGCGCAGCCTCCAGCCGGCGCCAAAGAGCAGGAGGCAGGCGGCGATCGTCACCCCGTGCCGGCGGACCGTCGCGCGCGGCGGGCCGCTGACGGCCAGCACGGCCGCGACGGCGCCGGCGGCGAGCAAGCCCGAACCCATGGTGAACAGGGCCAGCGTGGCGCAGACCAGCCCGCCCCACCACCGCGCGGAGCCCGCCGGGGCGGCGGGCAGCAGCGCCACGGCCGCGAGCGAGAAGCCGACGAGGAAGATCTGCTGCGAATGAAAGCCGCCGAGCACGTTCTGCCAGGCGATCGGGGGCGCGACCAGCGCCGCGACGGCCGCCATCCAGACGCCGTGCCAGGGCCGGGCGACCCGGCGGCAGCCGTAGAGGAAGATCGCCACCGCGAGCGCAGCGTGGAGCGCGGCATTGACCACGCACTCGAGGCGCGCGTCCCACTGTCCGTTGAGGACCAGCAGGCCCAGGGCCAGCGCCTTGGTGCAGGCCACGCGATGCTCGTTGTGGGGCTCGAAGAGATTGAGAAAGTGCAGCCGGTGCTGGAGGTAGGGCAGGAAGGTGTGCTCGCTCTCGGCGTCCCACTGGTCCCAGTTGGGCAGGTCGCTGCCGAAGCGGCCGATGACCGTGAGCTTGACGCCCCAGGTCAGGAGAAAAAGCGTCACCGCCAGGGCCGCCACGCGGAGTCGCGCGAAACCGGGGGACATGGCGGTCATCATCTCGGGCGCCGCCCGCGCGTCAACGGACCAATCGGCGCCCGGAGTCCGCGCGCCCGCCGCGCCTTCACTCGAGGCGGCCCTCGCCGGTCTGCCACGGCCGCCACGCGCGCGGCAGCGCAGCGAGCGAGAAGTCGGTGAGCTCGAGGGTGAGGTTGGGATTGTACGCCGGGTCGGCGGCCAGCACGTCGCCCCAGCGGGCCAGCATGGTCTCGGTTTCGCGGCGGAAGCGTTCCTGCTTCTCCGCGGTGTCGTCCGCTCCG
>DATJUU010000066.1:0-8959 GCA_035502155.1 Opitutaceae bacterium | reverse complement strand
CGATCTTCTTGTCCTCGTCGTCCATGATCCGGCGCCGCTCGCGCCCGAACTGCACCTTCTCCCGCGCATCCTCGATGTCGTGCATGTCGATGCGCTTCTTGTTGCGGCGCGACGCCAGCAGCGCGGACTCGTTCAGGAGGTTGGCCAGCTCGGCGCCCGAGAGCCCGGGCGTGCCGCGGGCGACGA
The DNA here is from genome assembly GCA_035502155.1 of Opitutaceae bacterium. Classification (GTDB taxonomy): domain Bacteria; phylum Verrucomicrobiota; class Verrucomicrobiia; order Opitutales; family Opitutaceae; genus Fen-1467. The sequence continues at coordinate 8,773 of DATJUU010000066.1, read as the reverse complement.
TGCTCAGGTCGACGTCCTCGCCGACCGCCAGTTTGCGCGCGTGCACCCGGAGGATCTGCTCGCGGCCCACGAGGTCGGGCAGGTCGATGAAGATCTGCCGGTCGAACCGCCCCGGTCGCTGCAGCGCCGTGTCGAGCACGTCGGGCCGGTTGGTCGCCGCGATGATGATCACGCCCTCGGTGGTGTCGAAGCCGTCCATCTCCGCCAGCAGCGAATTCAGCGTCTGCTCGCGCTCGTCGTTGCCGCCTCCCAGGCCGGCGCCGCGCTGCCGCCCCACGGCGTCGATCTCGTCGATGAAAATCAGGCAGGGCGCGTTCTTGCGCCCCTGCTCGAACATGTCGCGCACCCGGCTCGCGCCGACGCCGACGAACATCTCGACGAAATCCGAGCCGCTGATGGAGAAGAACGGCACGTCGGCCTCGCCCGCGATCGCCTTGGCGAGCAGCGTCTTGCCGGTGCCCGGCGGGCCCACCATGAGCAGCCCCTTGGGGATCCGCCCGCCGATCTTCTGGAATTTCTTCGGGTCGCGCAGGAACTCGACCACCTCGGAGACCTCCTCCTTCGCCTCGTCGCACCCCGCCACGTCGGCGAACGTGATCTTCTCCCGGTCGCGCGTCAGCAGCTTGGCCCGGCTCTTGCCGAAGCTGAGCGCCCCGCGCCCGGCCTGCTTCAGCTGTCGGGTGAAGAGGAAATACAGCAGGCCGATGATGATCACGAACGGGAGCACCGACGTCAGGACCTGGGTCAGCAGGGTGCTGGCCGGGATCTCCGTGAAGGCCTCCGATTTCTGCAGGATCCCCATGTTGTTCTCGGTGATCCAGCCGGTGGACGTGAAGTACTTGGTCTTGCCGTTGTCCCCGATCAACGTCGGCTCCTTCATCTCGCCGGTGATGGCGAACCAGTCGCGGCCGCCGGAGGGATCGGGCCGGATCTTGCCGTCCGCCACCTTGCCCGCCGCGGCCGCGTCCACCACCTCCTGGACCTTCAACGTCGCCGGGGCGTTGATCCGGCCGGGATTGTAGCGCAGGACCACCACCAGCAGGGCGATGATGGGCAGCCAGATGAGCCACACCTTGGGCGGAAACCGGTCCGGAGGCAGGTTCTTGAGCGGACGACGCTTGGCCTTGTTGTCGTTGTCGGGCATCGAGATGGTTTGACTGACTTAATAGACTGTCGGTTCCGGTGTGGATGTCAATTGCACCCGGGTGCGCCGGAAGGCGCCGCGCGCAGAATTTACCTCAAATTGCACGAACGCGACGCCGCGACGCGTCCGCGAACCGCAGCCGCCCGCCGCGGATGACCGCAAAGCCATGACGTCCGACGCTGCGCCGGGTCGGCTGGCCCACCGTCACGGCCCCGAGCAGGTCCTCGAAACCCTGCCGCGACAACTCCCCCGCCTCCGGGTGCCCGGCCAGCCAGCGCCTTAATGCCCGGCGGACGAGTGCGCGCGGCCGGCCGGCCAGCCGCGCCAGGTCGAGCGAGCCGTCCCGGCGGAGCGGCCGGAGTTCGTCCAGCCATGCCTCCACCGCCGTGTCGTCCTCCTCCAGCAGCTCCCGCGCGAGCGCCGCGCCGGCGAGCGCGTCGCGGCCGGCCGCGCGCCGCCAGGCCGGCAGCACCCGCCGGCGGATCCGGTTGCGGAAAAAATCGTCGCGGGCATTCGTCGCGTCCTCGCGCCAGGTCGCGCCCGCGGCCCGCAGGGCCGCCACGATCTCCGCCTTCTTGAGGGTGAGCAGGGGCCGGAGGTGCCAGCGCCCGCCCGGCATCGCCTGCGCCGGCCGCGGCGCGGCGAGTCCGGCCGCGCCGCTGCCGCGCGCGAGACGCATGAGCATCGATTCCGCGATGTCGTCCTGCTGGTGGCCGAGCCAGAGCAGGCGAAGCTTCCGCCGGCGCATCTCCCGGTGAAAAAACCCCAGGCGGCCGGCGCGCGCCTCGGCCTCGTTCGCGCCCCGGTGCGCCGCGCGCCAGCGGCCGGTCACCAGCCTCAGGCCGAGCGCCGCGCAGACCCGCGCGCAGAACCGCTCGTCCGCATCCGCCGCCCGCCCCCGCAGCCGGTGGTTGAAGTGCAGCACGGTGAATTGGCGGCCCCAGCGACCCGGCCCCTCCGCCCAGAAGATCAGCAGCAACGCCAGCGAATCGGCGCCGCCCGAAAAGGCGACGGCCCAGCGGGGACGGCGGCGCGGGTGCCGGTGTCGCTCGCGCTCATGGTCCGCCAGCGCCGTGAGCATCGCCCCCGGATGCAGGGCGCCGTGCGGGATCCGCTTCACCAATGCCGCGGCGACCGCGGGCCAGTCGATCGCAGCTCGTTTCATCCCGGAACCCGGCTCAGCCGAAGCTCAGGAACTCCTTCCCGAAATACGGCGCCAGCGCGGCCGGCAGCCGCACCCGGCCGTCGGCCTGCAGATTGTTCTCCAGCAGCGCGGCGAGGGTGCGCGGCACCGCCAGCCCGGAGCCGTTGAGCGTGTGCACCAGCTCCGGCTTGCCGGTCTCCCGCGACCGGTAGCGGATCTGCGCCCGCCGGGCCTGGAACGCCTCGAAGTTGCTGCAGCTCGACACCTCCAGCCAGCGCTTCTGCCCCGCCGCCCAGACCTCGAGGTCGTACTTCTTCGCCTGCGCGAAACCCGTGTCTCCGCCGCACATGAGCAGCACGCGGTAGGGCAGCTCCAGCTTCCGCAGCAGGCCCTCGGCGTGCGCGCGCAGCGACTCCAGCTCGTCGTAGCTCGTGGCCGGGTGCACCCATTTGAGCAGCTCGACCTTGTCGAACTGGTGCACGCGGTTGAGGCCGCGCACGTCCTTGCCGTAGCTGCCCGCCTCGCGCCGGAAGCACGGCGTGTACGCGCAGCGGTAGACTGGCAGCAGGGCCTCGTCGATGATCTCGTCGCGGAAGAAGTTGGTCAGCGGCGTCTCGGCCGTCGGCACGAGGTAGAGCTCGTCCTGCGCCGTCTGGTACATCTGCCCCTCCTTGTCGGGGAGCTGGCCCACGGCGGTGGCGCTGGCGGCGTTGACCAGGATCGGCGGCGCCACCTCCAGGTAGCCGGCGCGCCCGGCCTCCGTGAGGAAGAACTGGGTCAGGGCCCGCACCAGGCGCGCCCCGTCGCCGATGAAGAACGGGAAGCCGGCGCCGGTCACCTTCGCGCCGCGCTCGAAATCCACCACCCGGCTGAAGCCCTTGATCTCCCAGTGCGGCGTCGCGAGCGGCGACGCGGCCGCCGGGTCGCCGTGGGTCGCATGGACGACGTTCTGCTCCGGGGTCCGGCCCTCGGGCACCGAGGCGTGCGGCAGGTTCGGCAGCGAGAGCATGCCGGCCCGCCACCGCGCCTCGATCCCGCCCAGCTCGACCTCCTTCGCCTTCACCGTGGCGGCGACGCCCTTCATCTCCTGCACCTTGGCGAGGAACTCGGGCGAGCCCTTCTTCAGCGCCGCCATCTCGTTGTTGGCCGCCTTCTGCTTCGCCCGCAGCGCCTCCACCTCGGACAGCTGGGCGCGCCACTGGGCGTCCAGTCCCAGCACCGCGTCGAGGTCCGCCTCGAGATGCTTCTTGGCAATCGCCGCGCGCACGAGGTCGGGCGACTCGCGCAGGATTTTCGGATCGAGCATAGAGCCGGCAGTGTGGAGCCGCCGCGCGCGGGAATAAATAGCAAAGTGGGCGCGCGGCCCGGGGCCTATTTCCGATCCGATGGACTGTAGACGCTCTCGAGCATCTCCTTCGACCAATCCTTGCTCAGCACCACCTCCTGATCGCCGGGGCCCGGCGTGGCCCGCCGCCGGACGATTTCCGCCCAGCGGTCCGGCCGCTTCCCGTCCAGGAGCGGATTGCGCCGCGCAAAGGTGATCTCCTCCGCATTGCGCCACACCGGCGCACCCATGAGATTGTAGTCGCCGGCTTTTTGCCATTCCTGCACCTCGCCCGTCGCGAGCGTGAGCACGCTCACCTCGCCGTCGACGCCGCCCACCAGCACCCGCCGGTCGTCCGGGCTCACCTCGAAAAAGGTCAGCCCCTTGGGCAGGTTCTCCACCTCGCCGCGCGGGATCATCCGCACCAGGGTCGCCTGGCGGGCGCCGTCCCACGCGAAAAGGTCTTCGCATTTCACGTCGGCGTCCTTCGCCGCGATCGGCAGGTTGAATTCGGCGGCGTTGAACAGGATGCGCCCGTCCCGCAGGCACCGGACGCGCGCCGTGCTGCCGAAAATCATCCCTGCGAGCTCATCAGGTTTCTCCGCCATCTCGATCCTCCCGTCGGCCCCCAAAACCCCGCGCCGCACCAGCGTGCCAAGCCGCAGATCATCCTTGGCACCGCCCGAGGACTGCACGTAAACCAGCGACCGGCCATCCGCGGTCCAGTCGGGATAGGCCGCGGTGTGTTCGGCCACGGTGGCGGCGGCCGTCGCGTCGAGGCGCGCCACGAGCAGGCGGCATTCGTCGCTGTTGTCCAGCGCCTGATCGGTCGTGAACGCCACCGCCCGGTCGCCGGGCGCCACGCGGATGTCATCGATTTTCTCCAGCCCCTCGTGCAGCAGTGTCCCCGTCTCGATCTGCTCACCGACGATGCGCGCCTCCAGGAGGCCGCCGAATTCCGCTTGCAGGGATTTTACCTCGTCCCACTCGCCCGCGTTGAGCTTGGCGTGCAAGGCCTCCCCGTAGCGTTCGCGGAGGTAGATCATCAGCACGAAGACGTCCTTTCTCTGGCGCAGGTCGTTGGTCAGGACTCCCCATTGGCCGCCCGCCTCGAGATTCCTCCACAGGGCGTCCGCCTCCGCCGCCACCTTGGCCGCGCGTTCGGGGCCGAGGGCGCCCGCGACCGGAGCCCAAGCACCCACCTTCCGCTCGCGTGCGACCACCAGCCGTTGGGAATCTCCCAACCACGCCGCCAAATAGACGTCGGGCAGAAGCAGCGGCGAAAGTTTGCCCTCGGGGTCGCAAAGATGGAGGCCGTCCTTCGCGATCACCGCCGCCCGCGTGCCGTCGGGCGACCAGACGAAATGTTTTTCCAGACACCCGGAGAGCAGCAGCAGGCACAAGGCGGCGGGCACGGCGGCGAGGCGCCGCCCGCGCGGGTTGAAAACGGCAGGGTTCATTGATTGTCCTCCACTGAAGGCATTTTCACGGGCGAATCCCACCGCAGCCGGTACCGGTCGGCGGCGCCGGCGGGCGGCGGCACACGGTGCAGCTGGGCCGACTCCAGTTTCGCCAGGGACCAGAAGCCGGCGGCGGGCGGCGCGCTGGGCTCGGTCCCGGCCGTCGCCGGCCGCACCGGCAGGGGCGCCGCCGCGACCGGTGCACCCCGGCGGACGGAGTGTCCCATCCAGCCGAGCGCCAGACCCAGGGCGAGGCAGGCCGCCAGTCGCATCCCCTCCCCGGCCAGCACCCGCCAGCGCTGCGCCTTGAGCGCGGATTGCAGCCGGCCGACGGCGAGGGGGCGCTGCGGAACGGCCAGCGGCGCCGCCACCGCCTCGCGCGCCTGCCGGACGGTCGCGGCCAGCCGGCCGGCCTGGCGCGCGGCCGCCGGAGCCAGGACGAGGTGGGCGGTCAGCAATTCGTCCACGTCGGGGGACAACCCGCCCAGCGCTTGATCGATCAGCAGGGATTCGAGGGTCTCAGGTTTCATGAAGACTCCGGTTCGGGGTTCAGCTGCTCGCGCAGGCGCCGCACGGCGTGGTGCAGCCGCGAGCGGACGGTGCCGACCGGAATGTCGAGCACCGCGGCGATTTCTTCGTAGGAAAGATCCTGTTGCAGCTTGAGCAGCAGTGTCTCGCGCTGCGGCTCCGGCAGGCCGCCGATCGCCAGCCGCATCGCCTCGAGGCGATCGTCCTCCGCCTTGGACGGGGCCGCCAATTCCGGCGTGAGCTCCGCCTGCGGCCGCTGGCGCCGCAGGGCATCGATGCCGACATGGCGGGCGATGCCGAAGAGATAGGCGCGCTGGGATACCGGCGGCTGCCCGCGGCCGGAGCGCCGGAGCGCCCGCTCGAAGGTGTCCTGCAGCAGGTCGTCGGCCGCCCCCGCCAGCGCCGGCTGGCGACGGAAATAGCCCAGCAACGCCGGGCCGACATCACGATAAAGGCGTTCCCAGTGCTCTATCCGGGCATCCATCAAGCTGGACCTTGTTTTGAGGAGACTTCATTCCCGCCCATCTACGTCGGTTGGGAGGAGGTAGAAGTTCACCCCGGTGGCGAATTCAATGCCCCTTGGTCGGCAACATCAACGGCATAGGAGTGCGCCCGACGTCGGGGAGAGCTCTTTCTCTTACAGTCAGATGGCCATCATGTTGTGTCAAAACTTCTAACCATAGAAAGTAATTTCCCTCCGGCAGAGAGACGTCTTGGCCAGCTTCTCCGCCGCCGCCCGGATCAACCCCGACAAGCACGTCCCCACGAACGAGCCCCGCCTTCGTGGGACGACCGAATCCTTCTTCTTCAACCGACCGCCGTCCCCCTTTCGCTGTCGCCCTGCTGAGCGACGCCTGACAGCCCATCCCCGCCGACCGCCGCTTCTCACCGCCCCGGCCCTCCTTCGCCGACCTTTCCGCAGCACTTCCCCAAAGTCATGGGTTACTTCTTCGAAGACCATAACAGCATGCTCGGCCAGGTCGGCATGCGCGTGGAGCGGACCCTCGCCGCCATCGCGCGCCGCTACGTCGGGGTCAACCCGCCCCACCCGCCGACGTTCCGCGCCTACAGCAAACGCGGCATCCTGCGCGGGAAGGACTACCGCTATTACGCGGACTTCAACCAGCTGTTCCCGGACGCCGCCCCCGAGCAGTTCGTCTACGCCTGGGCCAAGTACTGGAGCGACAATGGCTGCGAGCTCAAATTCGACATCACCTGTTTCGGACCGATCGCCCTGTACTGCAACGGCGCCTGCCTCTTTGCCTCCACTATCGTCCAGGAGCGCTACAGCGACAAACGCCACTCGGTCCACATCGCGCTCAAACCCGGCTGGAACCACCTGATCGTCCGCTGCAAGAAGACGCCCGCCGGCTTCGGCGGGCGGTTCGGCACCTGGCTGGGCAAGCTGCCGTATTACTTCCTCATGCCCACGCCCGAGCGCGGGAACCAGGAGGGCTGGATCTTCACCGCCCCGCTCGCCGCCGAGCTCGCCACCCTGCCCGGCCCCGGCATGTCCGAGAAGGACACCGGGCTGACGTGGTACCCCGAACAGTCGTGGGACAAGGCCCAGCTGAAACAAGGCCAGCTCAAGCGCATCTACGGCTCCATGAATGATGCGGCGGCCGTCGGCTGGACCTGCGGCTGCTTCCTGCAGCCCGGCGTCGGCGAGTACGCCCTCCAGGGCGACCACCACGGGCCGATCGCGATCTTCATCGCCGACAAGGAGGTTTACCGCGCGGCCGCCTCGGGCCGGATGGCCGCCACCATCAAGGTGCCGTTCGGCCGGCACCCGGTGATGGTCAAAGCGACCGCCAAGGGGCCCGACTGGGGCTTCGACCTCGCGATCAAGAACGGCGACGAGCCCGTGGCGTTCTCCAGCCCCTGCAACATCGTCGGCACGGCGCAGCCTTGGATCTACCTCGGGCCGTTCGCCGCGACGGCGAAGCTCGACCTGGCCGCGCTGCGCAACCTCCACCGGGTCGCGCCCGCGCTGGGCGGCCCGACCTACTGGCGGCTCGACCTGCCCGACACCTGGGTTCGTCCGTACAACGAGAACCCGCTCTACGGCCGGTGGAATTACCCGCTCGGCGTGACCCTTTACGGCCTGCTCCACAGCGCCAAGGCCATCGGCTCGGTCGAAATCCAGCAGTATGTGGTCAACCACATCCAGTACTGCTGCGACACGTTCCCGTACGCGCTCTGGGACAAGGAGCAGTACGGCGGCGCCACCGCCGTGCACCACCTGCTGGCCAGCATCGACAGCCTGGACGACTGCGGCTCCTTCGGCTCCGTGCTGCTCGAGGTCGCCAGCCATTTCGAGATCCGCGGCTTCCGCGAGATCGCCGACTTCGTCGCCGACTACATCGCCAACAAGCAGATCCGCCTGCCCGACGGCACGTTCTTCCGCAAGAACCTCATGCACGTGTTCCACGAGGACACGATGTGGGCGGACGACCTGTACATGAGCGTGCCCTTCCTCTGCCGGTACTACCAGCTCACGGGCGAGCGCCGGTACGTCGACGACGCGGCCAGACAGTTCCTCGGCTTCAAGAAGTACCTCTACCTCCCGAAGCTCAGGGTCATGTCGCACGTCTACGACTTCAAGCGGCAGCTGGCGACCGGCGTGCCGTGGGGCCGGGGCAACGGCTGGGTGATCTTCTCGCTCTCCGAACTGCTCGCGGTGCTGCCGCCCAAGCACGAGCTGCGGCCGGCGCTGCTCGACATGTTCCAGGACCTGTGCGCGGGCTATCTCGCCCTGCAGGACGAGAGCGGCATGTGGCATCAGGTGCTCAACGCGCCGGACTCCTACCCCGAGTCCTCGTGCACCTCCATGTTCACCTACGCCTTCGCCCGCGGCGTGCAGCACGGCTGGCTGAAGAACCCCGGGGCGTACATCCGGGCGGTGTTCAAGGCCTGGGCCGCGCTCAACCGCATCTCGATCGACAAGGGCGGCAACGTCCACGGCGTCTGCCGCGGCTCCGAGTTCTCCTTCTCCCCCGAGTACTACAAGAAGGACCTCCTCTGGAACCTGAACGACACGCACGGCATCGGCATCGTGCTCCTCGCCGGCGTGGAGGTCCTCAAGCTGCAGCAGTTCCTGCAGAAGCCGCCGGAGAAGTGACGCCTCAGGCCCCCGGCGCCGCCGGGAAGAATCCCCGCAGGAAGCGCACGCC
>DATJUU010000065.1:0-9225 GCA_035502155.1 Opitutaceae bacterium | reverse complement strand
GCACACGGCCTGGCCGACGAGGTGATTCGACACCGCGTGACAGGTGAGGCCGTGGTCGGCGAGCAGCGCCCAGCAGTCGCGGCAGTATTTTTTCGACGCGGCAGCCTGTTCGACGTCGAAGTGGTCGCCCCAGCAGGCCAGCTCAAGGCCGTCGTAGCCCATGCGTTTTGCGAGGGGCGCGAGTTGAGCGAGGGGCAGGTCGGCCCACTGGCCGGTGAAGAGGGTGACGGGGCGGGGCATGCGGAGGCGGGGTCGAGGCTTCGGCTCGGAAACCGGCGGCCAAGAATGGCGGCGGGCGGCCCGGCGAAGCAACCGGAAATCCCTTCTCCCGCCCTGGCGTCGGGCCGGCCTCCGGCGCACGCCGGAGGCTGGAAAGGCGCGCCCAAAGGTGTAAAATGGCGTGAAGGGATTCGACCGGCGGCGGTGTTTAATCCCTAGACCAGGCCAATTACCATGAAGCGATTCTCAATCATGCTTTTCTGCTTCGGGATGCTGGGCGGCGGGGCCGCCGTGGCGCAGATCCCGGCGCCGACTCCCGAGTGGCAGTCCCTGAAGATCAACCAGACGGTGGAGCCAGTCTTTCCCTACCAGCTGCAACAGTTGTCCGTCACGTCGGGCGACGCCCGCGTCGTCATCAACGTCGACGGGACGGGCAAACTCGATGAATACCTCGTGATCGGCTACACCATGCCGGAGTTTGCGGACGTGGTGGTGCGGGCCGTCAAGCAGTGGAAATTCGAGCCGGCGAAGCTGCGGGGCGAACCGGTTGGCGCCACGGTCGAGCTCGACTTCAACTTTGAGAGCCAGGGCACCCTGGTGGTGAGCCAGACGTCGATCGACAACCTCCAGGCGCGGATGCTCGAGCTCATGGCCGGGACGTATGTGTACCGGCCCTGCTCGCTGAAGGAGCTCGACCGGATCCCGACCCCGATCGTCACCGTGAGCCCCATCTATTCGCACGAGCTGGCGGACAAGGGCGTGAAGGGCCGGGTCGTCATCAGCTTCTACATCGACGAGACCGGCGCGGTGCGCATGCCGGCGGGCTCCGTCGACGACGACAGCCGGCTGATCGCGCTGGCGATCGCCGCGCTGCGGCAGTGGCGGTTCGAGCCGCCGACGCGCAACGGCCGGCCGGTGCTGGTCGCGGCGGAGCAGACCTTCAATTTCGGCGTTGGTGGCAGCAGCCAATAGGCTGAGGTCGCTGTCTGGGGTAGCCATGGCGTTCGCCGGCCATGGCTTTTCCGTCGCCGACGAACGCGGGCGCGGCGGGGCTCAGGTGCCGACCGCCTCCTGCAGGTAGCCCGCCAGCTCCTCGCGCAGCCGCTGCTTGGCGCGGTACAGGCGCGTCTCGACCCCGCGTTCCGAACAGCCGGTGATCGCGCCGATCTCCCGGTAGGAGAGGTGTTCGTAGTGGTGGAGGAGGACGGTGGCCTTCAGGTCGTGGGGCAGACGGTCGATCGCGGCCCGCACGGCGGCGCGGGCCTCGTCGCGCTCCAGCGCGACGTCGGGATGCACCCCCTCCGCCTCGGGGAGATGGATGCGGGGCGGACCGTCGGTTTCGTCGGGCGCGGCGTCGAGGCTGACCGTGGGGTGGCGGAGGCGCCAGCGATAGTGGTTGTGGCAGAGGTTGGAAAGGGTGGTGAACAGCCAAGCGGCCAGCCGCGTGTCCGGCCGCAGCCGCGCCCGCTGCTGGTGCAGGCGCACGAAGGTCTCGGCCACGAGGTCGCGCGCGTCCGTCGGGTTCTGCACGTAACGCCAGGCGAAGGCGAAGAGCGGGCGCTGCCAGCGGGCGATCAGCTCAGGGAGGGCGGCGTCCTCGCCCTCCTGCAGGGCGTGCAGACAGGCCAAATCGCTGGCGGCTTCGGAATGCACGGGAAGCCCCGGGGCGCCTCAATTCAGGACCGGGCGGTCGGAGCTCTTCAGGACGGGCCCCAGGAGCGCGAGGTACCGCGTGCGCTGCTGGTCGGTCATGACGTCGGCGGCGTCCGCCACCAGCTGCCGGGTCGAGGTGAGGCACTCGCGGTCGACGACGCGGCGCTGCTCGACGAAATGGGCGAATTCGAGGAAGTCGACCTGTCCGACGGTGGTCCGCTGGTGCTCGAAATCCGCGTACTCCTCGCGCATGCGGGCGACCTGGACGGCCAGCGCCAGGAGGCGCGGGCTCGACTTCTCGTGGATGTTCTTGATGCGGGCGAACTGCTGGTCGGAGAGCTTCAGCTCGGTCTTCATCCACTGCAGCTGGCAATCGAGGTTGTCGGCCTGGCAGGGGCGCTGCCACAGGAACCAGCCGACGTGGGCCAGGCCGCCGGCGCCGAGGCCCAGCAGGATGATCAGGAGGGAGCGTTTCATGGGCGTTGGGCGGCGACGGTGATGGTGGACTGCTCGATCAGGGGATCGATCAGGCGGAGGTAGCTCTGGGCCAGCTGGGCGCTGTGCTCGGCTTCCAATCGCGACAGGCGCACCTCGGCCAGGAACAGGCCCAGCAGCATGCAGGCCGCCACGAAGGTGATGGCGAAGGAGGGCCGGGCGAACACGGCGTCGAGGCGGGCGAAGAAGCCGCGCGGTTCGGCGCGGCTGTCGAGCACGGCGATGCGGCGCCAGACCTCCGCAGTCAGGTGCGGGGGCGGCTCGGGCGTTTCCTTCCAGCGGTCGAGCAGGGAATCGAGCGGATCGGAGGGTGGATGCATGGGTGGGTGGGTGGCCCGTGCCGCCTTCGCCGGGGCGAAGGACGGGTTCGGAGCCGGAGATGATCAGATGCCGGGCTCCGCCCAGCGGGGCCGACGGCAGACAGCATAACACCGCGGCCGGGGAAATCCCTTCAATTCCACGGGGCGCCGGCGGCCGCCGCGAGGGACCGGCGATGCCGCCCGGGCCCGCCGGCCGCCCGGGCTATTCCGGGTACAGCCAGTAGCGCCGGATCTGCTGCTCGTAGAGCTGGTCCCGCCGGCGCCACTCGGCGAGATACGCCTCGACGTTGATCCGCGCGCCCTCGGTGCGGATCGCGTTGCACCAGGCGTTCGAGCCCACGAGCTTCCGGAACAGGGCGGCTTTGTCCGCCGGGGCGGCGGCGAACGGATTCCGCGGGCTCCACTTGCAGGCCAGCCGCATGAGCTGGAAACTCAGCTCGGTGGGCCGCCAGGCATCCCAGTCGGTCACCTCGGCGTAAACCCCGGTGACCGGCTTGCCGCCGGCGTCGGGCACCGACACGCGGACGAACTTGACGCCCGGGAGCTTGAACGCATTGAACTCGCGCTCCAATTGCTCCGGGGTCTTCCCCTTGAAGGCGAGGCCGCGGAACGGATAGAAGCGCCCGATGCCGTGGGAGAAGCCGCCGATTTCGCAGCCCAGGCCGGTCATGGCGTAGCCGACCACGGCCGCGAAGTCGGTGATCTTGGGCGACGTCGGCACGAACCGCAGGCCCGTGTCGGGCCAGCGCATCGAGCGGCGCCACCCGCGCATCGGCACGATGGTGAGGCGGCCGCGGGCCCGCACCGCGTCGGGGATCGCCAGCACGCCGGGCGCCAGCGCGGCCATGCGGGCGAGTTCACCGATCGTGAGCCCGTGCACGTAGGGCACGCGGAACGCCCCGACGTAGCTGACGAGATCTGCGTCAAGCAGCGGGCCGTCGACCTTCAGCCCGCCGAGCGGGTTCGGACGGTCAAGGACGACGACCTCGACGTTGGCCTCGAAGCAGGCCTCCATCGTCAGCTTCATCGCGCTGGCGAAGGTGTAGCTGCGCACGCCGATGTCCTGCAGGTCGATGACCATGGCATCGAGCCCCTTGAGCATGCGCGGGGTGGGCTTGCGGCTGTTCCCGGCGTGCAGCGAATAGACCGGCAGGCCCGTCTCGCGGTCCACCGTGTCGCCGAAGTCGTTTTCCTCGCCGCCGTAGAGCCCGTGTTCGGGCGCGAACAGGGCCACGAGCTTCACGCCCGGCGCGTGCCGGAGCACCTCGATCGCGCTGACGCCGCGCGAGTCCGCGCCCGCGGGATGGGTCAGCAGGCCGACGCGCTTGCCGCGGAGGGCGGCGAAATTCTCGCTTTCCAGTACGTCGATGCCAGGCAGCACCGGCCCGGCGGGCGCGGGCCGGAGGGCCGCGGGCGGCGCCGGCGGCTCGATCACCACGGCGGCCAGCGGCGCGGCCGCGCCGGCGGCGGGGGAACGCGAGGCGTGGGAGGAGCAGCCGAGGAAACTCAGGAGCACCGACAGGGAGGCGGTGAGAAAGGACAGGCCTTGCCGCCGGAGAGTCACGGTCATGGGCGCAGATGAATGTGGCGGGATGCTCCGGTGCGTCGAGTCGGAATCGATTTGTGTCCATGCCGCCGGCGGGCGGCCGGGGTCAGAGGGCGGCTTCCACGCTGCGGGCGAGCAGGGCGGCCGCCTCCCGCTGCGCCTGCTCCCAGGGATAGTCCGGCGGCGTGACGGCGTGAAGCTGCCACCCGGGCCGTGCGGGCGCATCGCGGATCGCCCCCGCAAACACATGCACGGGCTTGCCCGCCCGGCTGGCCGCGGCGGCGACCGTGCCGGGGCCCTTGCCGGCGAGCGAGCTCGGGTCGAAGCGGCCTTCGCCGGTGATGACCAGGTCCGCGGCGGCGATGCGCGCCTCAAGGTCCAGCCACGCGGCGACCAGGGCGAAACCCGGCACCAGCCGGGCGCGGGCGCCGACCACCAGTCCGAAGGGCAGGCCGCCGGCCGCACCGGCGCCGGGGACGTCCGCGCACGCGCGCGGCTGGCCGCAGTGCGCGCACAGCAGCCCGGCCATGCGCTCCGCCGCTTCTTCCAGCCGGGCGAGGTCGGCGGGCTGGAGGCCCTTCTGGGGTCCGTAGATCGCGGCGGCGCCCTGCGGGCCGAGCAACGGGTTGGTCACGTCGCAGGCGATGTGGATCGGCGGGATCGCCGCGAAGGTCCCGCCGTCGACGCGTCCGATGCCGGCCCACGCGGCGGGCACCGGCGGGCGGACGAGGCCGCCCCCGGCGCCGCGGAACTCGAGGCCCAGCGCCGCCAGCGCGCCCAGGCCGAGGTCGTTGGTGGCGCTGCCGCCCACGCCGAGCAGGATGGCCGCGGCGCCCAGCTCCGCGGCGGCGCGAATGAGCTGGCCCGTGCCGTACGTGGAGGTCTGCCACGGATCACGCAGCGCCGGAGGGAGCAGGGCCAGCCCGCTGGCCGCGGCCATTTCCAGCACCGCGACGGAGCGGGCCGGCGTGGCCCCCGGCGACGACAGCAGACGGCGGGCGGCGGCGGGGATCTGCGCCTCCGCGACGAGGCCGAGGCCCGCCTCGACCAGGCCGCCGCGCGGTCCCGTCACCGGCACGGTCACCAGCCGGCCGCCCGCGGCTTCCGTCAGCAGGGCGGCAAAACCGTCGCCGCCGTCGGTGAGCGGGCAAAGATCGATCCGCCAGTCCGGGTGCCGGCGGCGCAGCGCGCCGGCCGCCGCCTGGCAGGCCTGTGGCGCGCTCAACGAGTCCTTGAACTTGTCGAACCCGACGAGCACGCGCATGCGCCTAGGCTGCGCGCGGCCCCGCCGGCTGGAAAGGCTGAAGTGCGCGCCGCGGGATGCGGGGCGGCAATCGAAGCGGGCAACCCGGCCGCGGGGCCTACTTCGAGGAACACTCCTTCATCAACTGGATCCAGTCGCCGGTGCGCACGCGCACCCGCGGGAAGGAGACGCACATCTTGTAGAGATCCTCGAACTGGCCGGCGAAATCGCGCGGCAGCCGGTTCCGGCGCAGATACCAGTCCTCGAAATCCCGGACGCTGGTCAGCGCCTTGATCTCGATCACATTCTTCATCGCGTCCGGCAGGAGATCGAGCAGGTAGGTCTTCACGAGTTCGGCGCGCTCGGCGTTGTCGCCGGTGACCTTCTCGCAGATCGCCTGAATGTGGGCGGGCTTGATCGTGCGGTATTTCGCCTGAAGGTAATTGTTGATCCTCGAAACCGCGATGCCAGTGAGCTTGTGCAGCTGGACCTGATTGATGCCGTTTTTTTGCATCACTGCATCGAGGAGTCCTGGGAATAGTTTCTTGTTCATTTTGGGGCTACCTTAACATGCTTTTTCGAATTTACCAGTTACAAATAAACTGTGGAACCTTGCATGGGTCCGGTAGTTGCGGTTGAGCTCCCAACTCAACAGGCGGGCGGGAATCTGTCAACGGCGAGCATGCCCCCATCCATCGGTTGACACCGGCGCGACCCGCAGGTTTCAGAACGACCGCCCGACGGCGGTTGTGCCGCAGAGATGGACCTCCAGACCCAGATTGGCCGCGAGTGCGGCCTTGGTGTACATGGCCAGGTCGGCTTCCCGGGCGCCGTGCGCGTATGCCACCTGGATGTGGTTGGACTTGTGGCGGGCCATCATCTGATCGCGGCTCACGCCGTAGGTCACGGCGTGCATGATCGGCCATTGCGGCGTGGTTTCGCGCCAGCGCCGTTCGGTCTCGGCCGGGGGCAGGGCGACGACGCGGGCGCGTCCCAGGTCCATCTTCAGGCGCCCGCGTTCGACAAACACCCGGGACCACACGATCTCGCCGGGGTGGGAGATGCCGCGGACCGTGCCGCCGCCGAGGCGGAAATACATCGGCGGCTGGCGGACCGAGTCCGTGCCCCGATACCCGCCCGTGTTATGCGCGGGCGGCACCGAACCCGAGATGAGGAAGACCCAGACATAATCGCCGGTGGTGCCCGATCGGTCGGCATCGCCCCACCGCAGGTCGTGGAGGGTGGTTTCGACCGGCTGGCCGAGGGCGCGATGCACGCGATGGGTGAACAGGGCGTCGAGTCCGGCGCATTCGTCGACCTCGTTGAAGTGGGGCAGGGGCTCGCCGTCGCGGATGATCCGGCCGGCGGCGTTCGCCACGGGCGGCCGCTCGGCGTTGTTGAGCAAACCCTCGGCGAGGTCGGAGGCGGGCAGCAGGTCCTTGAGGCCCTGCTGGTACTGGATGCCGATGACGTCGCAACCGAAGTCGTCCGCGATGCGGAGGGCGGCGGCGTAGGTGCGGCACTGCCAGAGCAACTGGTGCTCGGTGAGCTCCGTGGCCTCGTCGGTGCCGAGGTGGAATTTCATGCCGCGGTCCACCAGCCACCGCAGGATCGCCCGCGCCTCGTCCTCCGCGACCCGGGTGGCGGCGTGATAGAGCGCGGACTGGGACAGGCGCTCCTTGTAGACCCCGCAGCCAAAAAGCAGCTCGTCGGGGATGATGGCGTTATACATGCCCATGCAGCCCTCGTCGAAGACGCCCATGATCGCCTTGCGCCGGCGCAGGTCCGCCGCCAGCCGGTTCGCCAGCCGCCGGGCGCGCGCCGGCACTCGGCACCGGGCGAGCGCATGCACGTGCGGCGTGGGATGCCGGACCGCGCCGCGGGCGAGCCACGTGTCGAGGCCGCGCAGGAAAAACGCGTCCGTGAAATCCTCGCTCCACAGGCTGGAGTACTTCACGCCCGCCTTGGCGAGGCAGCCGTTGAGGTTGAGCAGCCCGACCAGCCCGGGCCAGGTGCCCGACCAGTTGGCGACGGTCAGGATGGGTCCGCGATGCGAAATCAGCCCGGGCAGGAGGTGATGGGAATACTGCCAGACGGCCTCCGCGACGATCAGCGGGGTCGCGGGATCGAGGCGCGCGAAGACCTCCATGCCCTCCTTCTGGGAACTGATGAAGCCGTGCTTGCGCTCCGGCTGGAAAGGGTGGGCGCGGACGAGCCGGGCGCCGCGGCGGGTGATCGCGGCGCAGAGCTGTTTCTCCATGGCGTGCTGGGCGGGCCAGCAGACTTCGTTGGCGGAAGGGCGGAGATCGCCGTTGGCAACGAGCAGGATGGTGCTGCGGGGGTGCGTCTTCATCTCGAGGATTGAGTACGGCGCGGCGGATTCGGCGCCGGTTGATTTTTGATCCGGAAGAAGGATTTTGCGTTTCCGCTGGGGTGCGGATTCGGATCGGACGTCATCATAACACCAAGCGCGAGCGTCCGGGAACAAAGAATCTGAGGTCGAAGCTGAACGTGGTCGGACGCTGTTGTCTGGTCCGTGGTGTTGAGGGATGCCCGCGAACATTACCGCGTTCGCCGCTGGTGTGGGGCCGATTTCTGAGTCGACGGCCACTGCAAATTTTCGGAAACATGCGAATATTTCCAAAGAAGTGTCACTTATGCAAATCGATCAAAATACTCCTAGGTGACTCGGGATTGGCGTTATCCGCTGATCCCATATGCCTATCAGCGGGTGTTATAATGCGTTTTATGCTATACGTTGTGGTTGACCCTAACCCAAACCACAACAGGTAGTAGGAACCCCGGGCTGAACCAGCCCTAGCCGCTTAGCGGCAGGTCAGATTCCCAACTTTTTACACTCCGCCCACCATGGATAGCTCTGCTTTGCCCATTTCCCATGCCGCCAATGGACTGCAGGACTTCATAGCCATTTCCCGATACGCCCGCTACTCGTCCGATCTTCGTCGGCGCGAAACCTGGGCGGAGGCGATCGCCCGCGTGGGCGACATGCATCTGGCGCACTATCCCGACCTGTCGTTGAGCGACGCCTCGCTCGCGGCGCTGTCCGCCGGCGACGTCACGGCGGAGGATCTGGCTCGCATCGGCCGCCTGGGCCGGTTGCACGAGGCGATCAAGGCCGCGTTCACCGCGGCGGAGCACCGCGAGGTGCTGCCCTCGATGCGCAGCCTGCAGTTCGGCGGCGAGGCGGTGCTGAACAAGCACGCCCGCATCTACAACTGCGCCTTCACCTACGTGGACCGGCTGGAGGCGTTCCGCGAGTCGCTCTACCTGCTGCTGTGCGGCTGCGGGGTCGGCTTCTCGGTGCAACGGCAGCACGTGGCCAAGCTGCCGCCGCTGGCGCCGCTGCGCTCGAACGCGGCCGTCTCCACGTTCGTCGTGCCCGACACCATCGAAGGATGGGCGGACGCGCTGCACGAATTGATGGCGGCCGCGGTGGCGGGCCGGCGCGTCATTTTCGACTATTCCGCCATCCGGCCGGCGGGCGCACCCCTGCGCACCTCCGGAGGCAAGGCCCCGGGGCCCGAGCCCCTGTTCAACTCGCTCACCCGCATCGAGCACATCGTCCAGCGCGCCGCCGGACGCCGCCTGCGCCCGATCGAGGCCTATGACATCCTGATGTGGGCCGCCAAGGCCGTGCTGTCGGGCGGCGTGCGCCGCTCCGCCACCATCTGCCTGTTCTCCGCCGACGACGAGGAGATGGCGGCGGCCAAGACGGGCAACTGGCTCCA
>DATJUU010000064.1:0-27241 GCA_035502155.1 Opitutaceae bacterium | reverse complement strand
CATCGAATTCAAGACGCCGGGCTTCGGCTTTTTTGGCTTCGCCGGCATCGCCCTGCTCGCGATCGTCTTCCTCGGCCACTACGTGGCGGGCTTTTCGGGGCACGAGCCGATGCTGGTGTTCGGCCTCGGGGTGGTGCTGGTCGTGGTGGAGATCTTCTTCTTCCCCGGCGTCGCGGTGCTGGCGTTGAGCGGGATCATCCTGATGCTCGGTTCGATCGTGTGGGCGATGGCGGACCTCTGGCCGAACGAGCCGATCCGTTTCACCGGCGAAGCATTCGTCGCGCCGCTGATCAACCTGGGCCTCGGCGTGGCGATCGCGCTGGTGCTGGCGCTGATCCTGGCGCGCTATCTGCCCAGGGGCTGGTTCTTCCAGCGCCTGGCGGTCACGGGTGCAAGCGCCGGCGCGGCGCAGCTGGCCGGCGTGCCGCCGGAGGCGGTCGGGACAACGGCCTCGCTGGTGGGGGCGCACGGCACCGTGGTGACGGGGCTGTTTCCCGGCGGGCAGGTCGAGATCGATGGCCGGCGTTACGAAGCAATGGTCGAGGTGGGATCCGCGCCCGTGGGGGCGACCGTGGTCGTGCGGCGGGTCTCCGATTTCAGTCTCGTGGTGGAGGTCACCGGCAAATGAGCGCGCTCATTGTCATCTTCGCCCTCGCGATCGTCCTGCTGGCCCTGGAGGTGGTCACCCCCGGTCCGCTGTGCGGCATCACCGGCTGCATCTGCATGGCGGTGGGCGTCGCCCGCGCGTTCACCCTGTTTGGCCCCACGGGCGGGATGCTGGCCGTCCTGCTGGCGGTCGCGGCGCTCGCCGCCGTGGTCTACCTGGAATTCTTCTGGCTGCCGCGTTCGCGTTTGGTGAAGCGGTTCAGCATGGACACCACGCTGCACACCCCCAGCCAGCCGCCGCCGGCGGACCCGGACCAGGTCGTGGGCCGCGAGGCCGTGGCGGAGACGACGCTCGCGCCCGGCGGGTACGTGCGCGTGGAGGGCCGGCGCTACGAGGCGTTCTGCCGCAGCGGCCACGCCGAGGCGGGCGATCGCCTCAAGGTGGTGGGCCTGGACAGCTTTCGTGTCATCGTTTCCAAAACCTGATCCCTTAATCCCCCATGAATCCGTTTGTTGTCGGTCTTCTCATCCTCGTCGGGATCGTCGTGCTGTTTGTCTTCACGATGGTCATCAGTCTGGTCGGCGCGTACGTGAAAGCGCTGTTCAACGGCGCGTCCGTCGCCATGTCGAAGCTGGTCGCCCTCAAGCTCGCCAGCATTCCCTACGGGCTGATCGTCGACGCCCGCATCACGGCGGTGCGCGCCGGCATCCCGGTCTCGGCGGACCAGATCGCGTCGCACTACCAAGCCGGGGGCAATGTGGTGCCCACGGTGCAGGCCCTGATCGCCGCCAAGAAGGCCGGCATCGCGCTGGACTGGGACCGCGCGTGCGCCATTGACCTCGCGACCAAGGGTTCCGGCAAGAGCGTGGTCGAGGCCGTGCGCACCTCGGTCGATCCGAAGGTGATCGACTGCCCGAATCCCGAGCAGGGCCGCGCGACGATCGACGGCGTGGCGAAGGACGGCATCCAGGTGAAGGTCAAGGCGCGCGTCACCGTGCGGACCCATCTCGACCGCTTTGTCGGCGGCGCCAAGGAGAACACCATCATCGCCCGCGTGGGCGAGGGCATCGTGACCACGATCGGCGGCGCCGAGAGCTACAAGGTCGTGCTGGAGAATCCCGACAGCATCTCGAAGACCGTGCTCGCCCGCGGCCTCGACGCCGGCACGGCGTTCGAGATCCTCTCCATCGACATCGCCGACGTGGACGTGGGCGAGAACATCGGGGCCAAGCTGCAGGTGGCGCAGGCCGAGGCCAACAAGAACATGGCCCAGGCCCAGGCCGAGATCCGGCGGGCCGCCGCGGTGGCCCTGGAGGGGGAAATGCGCGCCCGCACCCAGGAGATGCAGGCCAAGGTCGTTGAGGCGCAGGCCCAGGTGCCGCTGGCCATGGCGGAGGCGTTCCGCAGCGGCCGCCTCGGCGTGATGGACTACTACCGGTTCCAGAACATCCAGGCCGACACCGAAATGCGGTCGTCCATCGCCGGCCCGGAGGCGGGGAAGAAGTGAGCCGGGCAACGCCCGGGAGCACGTAGCCGCCCATGGACTGGATCCTCGAACACCTGCAGGTGCTGATCGTGATCGCCGCGGCGGTCTTCGCGATCCTGCAGAAGTTCAAGATCGTCCGCACGCCGGGGACGAATGCCCCGGCGGCGGAGGAGGATCCCGAGCAGGCGGAGCGCACCCGCCGCGTCCAGGAGGAGATCCGCCGCCGGATCCTGGAGCGCCGTGGAACAGCCCCCGGCGTTCCGCCGGAACCCGAGGTCGAGGCCGCGCCCATTCCGGCCCCGCCGCCGATCATCGAGGCGGTGCGTCCGATGGTGGTGGCGCCGCCGGAGGCACCGGCCGAGGAGCAGCGGGAATGGGAACGACAGCAGGCCCTGCTGCAGCGGCTGCAGGAACTGGAGGCCGCGCCGCCGGCGCGTCCCGGTTCCGAATCGACTCCCGCCGCGGCCACGGCGGTCGGAATGGCCGCGCCAACGGCGGCCGGCAGTCTGATTGCGGACCTGCGGAATCAGGCCGGGCTGCGCCGGGCCGTGGTGCTACGCGAGATTCTCGGCCCGCCGGTCGGGCTGCGGTGAGGCGGTGGGTCCGGCGGCGCGGCGCGCCGCCTATGGGACTTCCACCTTGTTGTAACCCGAATACGGGTTGGGCTGGCGCCGGCCGTTGATGTCGATCTCGACGTTCTCCAGCGCCGTGGCGGTCAGATAGAGCGAACCGCGTTTGGGAAAGGTGCGGGACTCGCCCTTGACCAGGGTGCCTTGAAACACTTCGGCGCCGTCGAGTTCCTGCGCCAGTTTCACCCGGACCGTGTCGAGGGCGGTGAGGGTGATGGTCTGCTGGGCCGCGGGCTTGATCTGGGCGGCGGCGGTCTTGGCCGGCCCGCCGGAGAGCGCCCGGATGCCGAAGATGATCACGAGAATCAGAACCAGCGCGCCCACGACGACACCGATCTTGACGAGCAGGGCGGGATCGAGCGGCGACGAGCTGCTGTTGGCGGCGGTGGCGAAGCTGGGCCGCACCAAGGGCGCCGGCGCCGGGGCGGGTTCGGCCGGGGCGGCGGCCGGCGCCGCGTCCGGGCCCGGCCGCTGGGCCTGGGCGATGTCCATGCGCCCGTAGGTTTCGCGGGTGTCGCGGCGCGAGCCGCGGCCTTCGTTCGGCGCGAGCGCCTTGTAGTCGGCCAGCACCTTGTCGCTGTTCAGCTTCAGGTAATTCGCATAACCGCGCAGAAAACCGCGGATGTAGATCTCCGGCAGGTTGAGGTCGAAACTGTTGCTCTCGAGCTTGTGCAGATAATCGCTGCGGATCTTGGTGGCTTCGGAGGCTTCGCGGATGGAAATGCCCTTGCGTTTGCGGGCCTCTTCGAGGCGTTCACCGATGGTCTGCATGGCTGTCAGTTACGGCATTTCCCCGCCGATGGGAAGGCCGATTTTCTCCGCGGGCGCCGGACCGTTCAAAGCTTGTCGAGGTCGGCGAGAATTTCGCGCGGCAGGGCGCCGTTCTCCGGGCCGACGATGCCCTTCTCCTCCATCAACTCCATGATGCGGGCGGCGCGGTTGTAGCCGATCCGCAGGCGCCGCTGGAGCATGGAGGTGGAGGCGCGCCGGGTGGCGCGCAGGACCTCGAGGGCCTGCTTGAAGAGCTCCTCGTCGTCGCCCATCTCGCCCTCGGTGGCGTCCTCGCCCTCCTCGCCGTCCTCGTCCTCGCTCGCCACCCGGTCGATGTGCGCCTGGACGTCCTGGGCGAAGACCGGCGGGCCGTTGCGCTTGAGGAAATCCACGACGCCGTGGATCTCCTCGTCGGACACCAGCGCCCCCTGGGCGCGCACGAGCTTGGAGGAGCCGGGCGGGGAAAAGAGCATGTCCCCGCGGCCGATGAGCGTCTCCGCCCCCTTGATGTCGATGATCGTGCGCGAGTCGACCTGTGAGGCGACCTGAAAGGCGATGCGCGACGGCAGGTTCGCCTTGATGATGCCGGTGATGACGTTCACCGAGGGCCGCTGGGTGGCGATGACGATGTGGATGCCCGTGGCCCGGGCGAGCTGGGCGAGGCGCGCGACCGAGGTTTCGATCTCGGCCGGGGCGACCATCATCAGGTCCGCCAGCTCGTCGATGATGACGATGATGTAGTGCAGGTGGTCGGGCACCTCGATCTCGGCGCCGGCCGCCACGCCCTCGAGCGTGCCCTGGGCTTCCGGGGTCGGCGCGGGCGCGGCTTCCTTCGGCGCGCGCTTCCGGCTGTTGAAGCTGCTGATGTTGCGCACCCCCGCCTTGGCGAAGATCTGGTAGCGCTGCTCCATCTCCCGGAGCAGCCACTTGAGCGCGGCCGGCACCTTTTTGGCCTCGGTCACGACCGGGATGAGCATGTGCGGCAGGTCGTTGAAGATCTTCAGCTCGACGATCTTCGGGTCGACCATCAGGAAGCGCACATCCCGCGGACTGGCGTGGTAGAGGACGGAGGCAATGATGGCATTGATGCAGACGGATTTGCCCGAGCCGGTGGCGCCGGCGATCAGCAGATGCGGCATCTTGGCGAGGTCGGAGACGAGCGGC
This sequence comes from Opitutaceae bacterium, assembly GCA_035502155.1. GTDB lineage: Bacteria > Verrucomicrobiota > Verrucomicrobiia > Opitutales > Opitutaceae > Fen-1467. Next base: position 22,584 of record DATJUU010000064.1, on the reverse strand, counting down.
TTGCCGCTGACGTCCTTGCCGAGGGCGATCGGGAGCTCGGCCTTGGCGCCCTCCCAGTCCTCCGACTCGATGATGTCGCGCAGGCCGACCTCGGCCCGCTTCTGGTTGGGCACCTCGACGCCGACGGCCGCCTTGCCGGGGATGGGCGCCATGATGCGGACGGACTGGGCCCGCATGCCCAGCGCGATGTTCTTGTCGAGGCCGGAGATCTTCTCCACCCGCACGCCGGCGGCGGGGATGACTTCGTAGCGGGTGATGACGGGGCCGACGTGGATCTCGCCGATCGTCACCTCCACGCCGAATTCGGCGAGGATGCGCAGGAGGTTCTCGGCGTTGTGGCGGTGTTCCTCCTCGCTCGCGCTGGCGCTGACCTTGACCTGCTCATGCAGCAGGGACAGGGGCGGGAACTGGTAATTTTCCTCGGAACGGGCCGCCGGCGCGGCCTTGGCCTTCTTTGGCTCCTCGGGTTTGACGATGTTGAGCTTGCCCAGCATGGGCGGCGTGGTCTTGCCTGCCGCGGGCGCGGGCTCGGGCGCTGCCACCGGGAAGGGCGGCGAGGTGAACATCGGCTTGTTGGACGCGGGGACGACGGAGTCGACGATCTTGGCGGCGGCGGCTTCCCGCGCGATCTCCTCCTTGGTCTTGGGAATGGTCAGGGCCTTCTTGCTGCCCGGGGGCGGGGCGGCGACGGTCGCGGCCTTGGCGGCCATGGCTTTCTCGCGGTCCTCCTTGTCCTTTTGTTTCTGCTCGGCACGCGCCGCCGCCCGCTGCCGGCGGGCGGCCGACCAGCCATGCATGGAGGCGAGGGCCCGCTCCGCCGCGGCGGCGATGTCGCGCATGAAGATGAACGCCAGGGTCACGGCGTAGATGGTGCCCAGCAAAAGTCCGGCGCCGACCGGCCCAATGTTGTCCCGGAGCAGGTCGCGATACAGGAGCTGGCCGAGCATGCCGCCGTAGCCGTTGGTGAAGGTTTCGCTCGCCCGGGTCCGCTCAAACAACTCCTCGAACATGCTGCAGAGGCCCGAGAACGTGGCGATGCAGACGACCATCCCGATGAAACGGGTGAGCACGAGGCGGCGGGCGTTGCGGATCGCCACCCAGGCAAACCAGAGCAGAAAGGCCGGGACCCACCAGGTGCTGACACCCACCAGATGAAATGACCACCAGGCGAACTCGGCGCCCCCCTGGCCGCCCAGATTGGGCGCGGGCACGGCCTTATTGTGAATGACCCACTTCCCGGCCTCCCAAGCGCTCTGCCCGGCAATCTGGTACTGGTGGCTTTGCTTGGGATCAAAGTTCAAGAGCGTGACGCCGATCCACACGCCCAACCCAAAACACACGCAGGCCGCCAGCCATTTCGGCCGATACCGCGGGCCCTCGAACGACGATGCGTTCTTTGGGTTTGAAGTCTCCGACTTGGCCATTTGTGTAACGACGGACCCCGGGGAAAATTCCCACGCTACCAACCCGGCCGGTCAATGTAAATCATCGGGTCCGTTTTTGACGATAAACTCATAAGCATCGCATCATGGAGGCGTTGCGCTTCGAGCCGATCTATCAGGAACGCGTGTGGGGCGGCCAGGCGATGGCCCAAGCCTTCGACCGGAGTCTGCCTTCAGGGTGCCGCGTCGGCGAAAGCTGGGAAGTGGTGGATCGACCGGAGGCGCAGTCGGTGGTGCGGGGCGGGCGGCACGCCGGCCGCACGTTGCGCGAAATCATCGCCGGGAATGCCGCCGAGGTCATGGGACCCCGCTGGGATCCCGCCCGGCCGTTTCCCCTCCTGGTGAAGTGGCTGGACTGCCGGGAGCGTCTGAGCCTGCAGGTGCACCCCCCCGCGGAAAAGGCGGCGGCGCTGGGGGGCGAACCGAAAACCGAGAACTGGTTCATTGCCGCCGCCGCGCCCGGGGCGGCGGTGATCGTCGGCCTGCGGGCGGGCGTGACGCGCGCCGGCTTCGAGGAGGCGGCCGGCGCGGGGACGATCGAGCAGTGCGTCAACCGGCTTCCCTTGGCGCCGGGCGATTCCATCCTGGTCCGCAGCGGCACGGTCCACGCGATCGACGCCGGGAATCTGATTCTCGAGATCCAGCAAAACTCCGACACCACCTACCGGGTGTACGATTGGGGCCGGGTGGGCCTCGACGGCAAGCCGCGCCAGCTCCATTGGCGCGAGGCGCTGGAATCGATCCGGTGGGACGCGCCGGAGGCGCGGCCCGTGCGCGCCGGCCCCGGCACGGCGGTGCTGGTCGACTGCCCCGAGTTTCGCGTGCGCCGCATCCCGGTGGGACCGGGCCAGCAGCTGGAGTTTGCCGCCGGCCAGAAAACGCGCCTCCTGCACGTCGTGCGGGGCGCGGGCGAGGAGACGGTCACCGGGCAGCCGTGGCGGCGGGGCGAAAATCTGCTGCTGCCCTTCGGGGGCCGCTTTGCGTTCCGGGCGCACGAGGACAGCCAGCTGCTCGTGACCGAGAACTTCACCTGACCGCGCCATGAGGACCGCGCCGCCCGGCCACATCTGGCTCAAGCTGGTCCTGGGGCTCGCCTTCTTGGCCGCCTGCGCCGCGCTCGCCTGGATGATCGTGCTGCCGCTGGCGGCGGCGGCGTATGTCGGTCGGCAGACCGGTTGCGACACCGAGATCGGCAGCCTCTACGCCAACCCGCTCACGGGTCACCTGGCGGTGGCGGATCTGGTCATCGCCAACCCGCCGGGATTTCCGCGGCGGGATTTCCTCCACGTGCGCGCCCTGCAGCTCGACGCCAGCCCCCGCGCCCTGCTGGACCGCCGCCGGGTGATCGACCGGGCCCGGATGGATATTGCGTCGATCTCGTTCGTGCGCGATGCGCGGGGCCGCGTCAATGTGCGGCTGCTGGAACGCGACCGCGCGGCCGCGTCCCGGGCCGCGCCGCCGGCCGCGGGCCCGGCCCCCGGGGGATTCCTCGTCCGGGAGCTCGAGGTGCGCCTCGACCGCGTGGTCGTGGCGGACTATTCGACCGGCACGCCGGTGGTCCGCGAATTCGAGCTTCATTTCCAGCACACGTACCGCAACGTGACGAACGTGCAGCAGCTCGCCGAACCGCTGGCCGCCGCCTTCGGCAATCTCGCCGGCGCCCTCAGCGACCTTCTGCCGGAATGGGACGGGTTGCGGCGGCACACCGGCGGGCTGATCAAGGAGGCCGGCCGCAAGGTTGGAGAATCCCTGAAGGACGTCTTCGATTCGCTTGAGAAAAGCCTCGGGAAATAGTTTACTTGCCGTTTTCCATGACCGCCCCCGGGCCACCCGATACCTCCGCCAATTCCGCTCCCGACGCCTCCGACGCCGGGCCGGCGCCCGCGTCGCCGCCCGCCCCCGCCTCGGCCCCGGCCCCGGCGGATGAACCGCTGGCCGCGGCGAAGAAGGAGGCGGCCGCCAACTACGACCGCTACCTGCGGGCGGTGGCGGATCTGGAGAATTACCGGCGGCGGGTCGCCCGCGAAAGGGACGAACTGCGGCATTCCGCGGCGGCGGGCCTGCTGCAGCATCTCCTGCCCGTGCTCGACAATCTGCAGCTGGCGGTGGCGGCTGCCCGTCAGGACCCGGCGGCCGGAAAGATCGCCGACGGAGTGGCCATGGTGCAGGAGCAGTTTCGCGGCGTGCTGGAGCGCCATGGACTCAAGGAGCTGAAACCGCTGGGCCAGAAATTCGACCCCCACCAACACGAGTCGCTCTCGCATCAGGCCAGCGCCACGGTTCCCGAGGAACACGTGGTGCAGGTCGTGCGGGTGGGCTACCTGCTCCACGGGAAGCTGGTGCGGCCGGCGAGCGTGGTGCTCTCGAGCGGTCCGGCCAGGGAGGCGGCGGGCTGAACCCGGGGGTGTCCCGGCCGCGGGCCTGCCGCCCGCCGTCGCGCCCCTGAATTATCCATGGCGAAGGAAGACTATTACGAACTGCTCGGGGTGGGCCGGGAGGCCGGCGAGGAGGAGCTCAAGAAGGCCTATCGCAAGAAGGCCATCCAGTACCATCCTGACAAGAATCCGGGCAACAAGCAGGCCGAGGAGATGTTCAAAAAGGTCTCCGAAGCCTACGAGGTGCTCAAGGATCCGGACAAGCGCGCCGCCTACGATCGCTTCGGCCACGCGGCGTTTGCGCAGGGCGGGACGGGACCGCGCGGCGGCGGGCCGGCCGGCGGTTTCCACGATCCGTTCGACATTTTCCGCGAGGTGTTCGGCGGCGGCGGGGGCGGCGGGATCTTCGACGAGTTTTTCGGCGGCGGGGGCGGCGACGGCGCCCGCGACGGGGCCGACCTGCGCTACGACATCGAGATCGATCTCGAGGAGGCCGCCCGGGGGGTGGAAAAGGAGATCTCCTTCCGCAAGCTCGCCGCCTGCGATCGCTGCCAGGGCACGGGCGCGGAGCCGGGCTCCAAGCGCGTCACCTGCGCGACCTGCCGGGGCGTCGGCCAGGTCACGACCTCGCGCGGCTTTTTCACCGTCCGCCAGGTCTGTCCGGTCTGCCATGGCGCGGGGACCCGCGTCGAGAAACCGTGCCACGAGTGCCGGGGCGAGGGCCGGGTGAACCGGACGACCAAACTCAACGTCCGCATCCCGCCGGGCGTGGACACCGGCTCCAAGCTGCGCTCCGCCGGCAACGGCGAGGCGGGCGTGTACGGCGGCCAGCCCGGCGATCTGTACCTGGTGATCCACGTCCGGGACCACGAAATCTTCGAGCGCCAGGGCGACGACCTCTTCTGCGAGATTCCGATCAAGTTCACGCTGGCGGCGCTCGGCGGCACGATCGAGGTGCCGACGCTCTCGGGCAAGGCCTCGCTCAAGATCCCGCCGGCGACCCAGTCCGGCACGACCTTCCGGCTGAAGGACCGGGGCATGCCCGGCCTGCGCTCGGGCCAGCGCGGCGACCAGCTGGTGCGCGTGCATGTCGAGGTGCCGACCCGCCTCACGGCGGAGCAGCGCAAGAAACTCGAGGAATTCGCCATCGCGTGCGGGGATGCGAACGAGCCCGTGGCGCGCAGTTTCTTCGAAAAGGCCAAGAAATACTTCTGAACCCCGGGTCCCCATGCCGCTCGCGAATCCCAAGTTGCTCTCCCTGCACCAGGCCGTCCTGGCCCGGCGGCGCCTGCGCCGGGCGGGCGGGCGCCTGGTGCTGACCAACGGCGTGTTCGACCTGCTGCACCCGGGGCACACCTCCTATCTGGCGCGGGCGCGGCGGCTGGCCGGCCGAAAGGGCCGGCTGTTTGTCGCCCTGAACTCGGACCGGAGCGTGCGCCAGCTCAAGGGTCCGCGGCGGCCGGTCCTGGACGAGAAGGCCCGGGCCTACAATCTGGCGCAGCTGCAGGCGGTCGACGGCATCGTGATCTTCCGCCGCCAGCGGCTCGCGCAGGAAATCCGGGCGCTGGCGCCGGACGTCTACGTCAAGGCCGGCGACTACAGCCTGGCGACTCTGGACGCCGGGGAGCGGGCGGCGCTCCGGCAGGTGGGGGCGAGGATCCGCTTCCTGCCGTTTCTGCCCGGCTTCAGCACCACGGCGCTCATCCGGCGGATCCGGGCAGCGGGAGGCGTGTGAGCGCCATGCGCGTCGTGATCCTGGGCTCCGGCCGCGGCACCAACGCCGAGGCGATCCTCCAGGCCCAGCGGGCCGGCCGGCTCGGCCACGCCCGCGTCGTGCAGCTGTTCTCGGACCGGCCCGAGGCGCGCCTGCTCGAACTCGGGCCCGCCTTCGACACGCCGGCCGCCTACGTCGACCCCGGGCCGTTCAAGACCAAGTTCGACGAGGCCGGCGAGGAGCGCTACGTCGCCGCGATCCGTGGGTGCGGCCCGGATTTGATCGTGCTCGCCGGCTTCATGCGCATCCTGCGACCGCGGTTCCTCGACACCTTTCCGCGGCAGATCATCAACCTCCATCCCAGCCTGCTGCCGAGCTTCCCGGGCCTCGACGCCATCGGCCAGGCGTGGCGGCGCGGCGTCAAGGTCACGGGCTGCACCGTGCACTACGTCACCGCCGAGGTGGACGGCGGGCCGATCCTCGACCAGACGGCGGTGCGGGTCGAGCCGGACGACACCCTGGAGAGCCTCGAGGCGAAGGTGCACGCCGCCGAGCATGCGCTCCTGCCGGCGGTGATCGCGCGGCTCAGCCAGCGGGGTGGCGGCGCGGCCTAGCGCGGCAGGCGCAGCGTCAGCTCGGCATCCTTGTAGCCGAGCGTGAACGTGTCGTCGCCGATGCGCTTGATGACGACCTCAACGGTGGTTTCGCCGTACAGGACCGTCAGGACGTCGCCCTCCTCGAAGAGCTTCCGGTTGATGATGACCGAGGGATGGCCGGCGGCCTGCACGATGCCGCGCACCTGGATGGCCGGGGCGACGCGTTCCAGCAGCGCGTGGTCCGTGAGCTGGGGTTGCGGGCCGCCGCCGGTGGGGGACGGGTGGGCGAGGGCGCGCTCCTCCGGCCGGCTGAACGGATTGATGACGTCGGCCGGCAGGACCGGCGCGGCGTCGCGGCCCAGAAACAGCGCGTCGATCCGGGCGCGGTTCTGGGTGAAACTGCCGGCGTCGGTCGCCGGCGCGTCCGCCGCGCGCAGGGCGGGCAGGGCGAGGCAGCAGCCGAGGATCAGGGCGGGGCGGAGGTTCATGGCGTGCCGAGCAGTTCCAGGTCCAGCTGGAGGGAGACGTCGCTCGACTGGGGGTCGAGGCGCTGGATGGCGAAGGAGTTGACGCGTCCGAAGCGCGGCCCGGTCTCCAGGCGCTGCAGGAAGCTGATGACGGAGCGGAACGGGCCGGTGACGCGGAGCGAGAAGGGCACGCGCTTATAGGTGGTGGGGACGCCGCTGTCGGCCACGATGGCCGGACGCTGCTGCAGCTCGGCGAGCTTGGCCTGGGTGTCCTGTTCGATCTTGTAGAAGTACCAGAAGTTCTCCGGGACGTTCTTCTCCACCACCAGGTTCTCCCGGATCCGCTGCGTGGCGGCGCGGCTGATCGCCAGTTCGGCGCGCATCTGCGAGCCGCGGGCCAGGGCGATAAGCATGCGGTCGCCGTCCTTGGCGTGTTCCTGCTGGAGGGTGGTGAGGTCGGTCAGGTCGAACTGGAGCCAGATGCCGGTTCCGGCCAGCAGGACCGACAGGACGATGCAGGCGGCGCAGAAAGGATAACGCAGGGCCAGCTGGCCGAGCTTGGCGAGGAGCTTGGGATTCATGACGCGCCGGGCAGCTTGAGCACGATGAGAAAGGTGAACGTGTTGTCCTGCCGGGACCGATCCAGGCTGGGCGCGGAAATGTCGCTGAAGAGGGGGCCGATCCGGGGATCTTTGCGCAGGGTCTCGATGTAGCCGCCGAGCACCCGGCTGGCGCGCTCGGGGGGTTCGGCCAGACTGCCGCGCAGCGTGACCACCCGGTCGGCGTAGCCGATCCCGTCGATCGTCATCCGCTCCGGCAGCGTGCGGCCGATGTTGAGGATGAACACCGAGGGGACGAAGGGCGAATAGACGAGGTCGTAAGCGTCCTTGATCCGGCCGGCCTCGCCCATGTAGTCGCGCAGGGAGACCTGCAGTTCGTCGTATTCATGCTGGTGCGCGGCGATGCGCTCGTTCCAGAAGCGCAGCTGCGCGGCCACGCTGGCGCGGACCAGCGTCTGCCAGCCGACCAGGATGAGGAGCACGAGCGTGACCGCGGCGGCGCAGGTGTTGACGAGGAAACGCACCCGCACGACGCTGTCTTCCGGCAGACTGTTGGCGTCGCGGAAGTCGAAGTGCCAGTTCGGCTCCAGGTCAAAGTCACTCGACCTTCTTGGCATAGGAGGCGGGGCTGAGGGGGGCGACGAGGCTGAGCAGGCTCAGCCAGTGCGGGCCGAGCCGCGTGGGCACGCCGTCGGCGACGGTGATGCGCAGCGCATCGAGCCATTTGGTGCAATCGATGGCCAGCACCCGCATCTCGAGCGCGGTGGCGAGGGCCTGGCTGAGCCAGTCGAGGTTGGGCGGGAGGAAGGTGCAGTACAGGTCGTTCACGCGCTGGCCGGTCTGCAGTTCGAAGTAGTCGATCGCCGGCTTCAGGTTGCGGATCAGCGGGCGCAGCAGGCGCGGCGCGCGGGTGACGAGGTCGGCGTCGGCGGCGAGCAGCCGGGCGCGGACCGCGGCGCCGTCGGAGTCCCCCAGTTCCTTGCGCGCCGTGTCGACCAGCGCGTCGAACCCGAATTCGATGGGCGCGGGCGTGTTGACGCCGTTCTTGCCGAGGATGAACACGCGGGTGCGGTGGAGGTCGAGCTCCACCACGGCGGCGGGCTGGCCCTCGGCGTGGAGGGCCTGGTAGCTCTGGATCGCGCCGAGCACCGGCAGGGAGGAAACCTCCATGCGCCGGGGCAGCACGCCCAGGTCGAGCAGACGGCGCTGCGCCGCCATCAGCTCCTCGCGGGACTCGCCGCAGATCAGGACCTCCTTGATCGGCGGGTGCTTGTCGTCGAACGGAAAGCCCTCGTAGGGGTTGACGAGGACCAGCTGCCACTTGGCGGCCTCGACCTTGTACTGGTCCGAAATCAGGCTGGGCAGATAATCCGGCTCGGCGAGGCGCTTGACGTTCAGCTCCTCGCGCTGCAGCAGCCGGGTGGGGGTGAACACGCCGCAGATGCCGGGCGTGTAGCCCTTTTGGTCGGGGAACAGCCGGTGCAGCTCACGCTCAAACGCTTCGCGATCATCCGCGGGGATGTCGGCCACATCCTCGATGTTGGCCGTGGTGCCGCCGAGCCGGCTCAGCCGCGCCATCAGCACGCGGAAGGGGTTCAGTTCGACGACAACGCCGCTGCGGGATCTGCTGAGAAACATGAGGGAGGGGTGCCCGGGAAGGCCGCGGGTGACCGGAAGACTGGCACCGCCCACCTAGATAGCCCGGTTAAGTGGCGGGGCAAGAAGAAGAAAACCCGCCCGGGCAGCACGGCAAACATTCCAGGCGGTTTTGACCGTCGCCCGCCGGTGGACGCCCGCTCAATTCTCGACCCACTCCGTGACCTCGTAGGGGGTGTTGATCATGCTGAAGTTGGTCTTCCGCAGGTTGAGGTCATAGTGCAGCTGGAAATCCGCATAGTAACTGATCACGTGGTAGGCGACGACGGACCCGTAGAGTCGCGAGGTGGGACTGCCGTAGATGTAAAGGTCGGCATTCGGCACGTAGATCACGCCGTAGAAAGGCGTGTTCGACCAATAATAGGCGGCATTGGATGGCGAGTTGCAGAAGATGCCCAGATTGGCCGGTGATTTTGTCTGGTTGGTAAAGCCGGTGCCAGAACTGTTGAGGTTGATGTTAACCTCGAAGTAATCGCCGACGTAGATTTGGACGGGGCCGGTCGAGGACGAGCTGATGACCACCGAGCCCTCGAACTCGGCGCCATTGGCAATGTAAATCGTGGTCGGTCCGGTGATGGTCAGCGTGTTTCCCCACCCTTGGTAATAATTTCCGCTGGTGTAGTAGTAATAACCCGGGCCAATCGAGCCACTGACCGGCAGGATGCTCCCCGCACCCGAGGGGGCCACGATGCTGAATGCGTTCTGGTTGCCATTGTTCGTTTCCCGGCTGGTGTCGACTTGGGTGCCACCCGGCGTGCTGAATCCCTTCAGGCTGCCGCTGGCGTTGAATTGGGCGAGCGTGCCGGAGCTGTTGGCGGTCGCCGCATAGCCGAGGATGGCCGCATTCGACAGGGACAGGTGTGGTCCGCTGATGATCGCCTGGTCCGAGCGGTTGGTGGTGGCGGGCGAGGGAGTGTAGTTCCCGCTATTCACCGTCGAGTCATAGCTGTCCACCAGCGGGGAAGTGTCGCTGTAGAAGGACACGTGGCTGCTGTTGTAGTATCCCCCGGATGGGGTGGCGGCGTTCGGCGCGGCGGTGGATCCCATCGCGTTGCTGAACAAGGGCGAGGGTTTCACAATGGCCTTGAGCTGCTTGTCGATCTGGGTCCCGTCGGATACTTGGGAGATTCCATCGCAGATGATGACGGGCGGCTGCGTGTACGCCGTGCTGGCGGTGGCGTTGTAGTATTGCACCGTGATGTTGACGGTGCCCTGCAGGCCGGTGTTGGTGGTGAACCCCGTCAGGGTCTTGGTGGCGGTCGGCACCCCGTTGACGGTCGCCAGCGTCCATCCGGTCCAGCTGTAACCCGAGGTGTTCAGCGCCTGGTCGAGCGACCACATCGCCTCCTCGATGCCATTCTCGGCCAGCAGCAGGCTGGTCGTGTACACGTATGAGCGGTTGCTGAGCTCCATCGTGCGCGCGCACACGGCGAAGAAGCCGACGACGGAGACGGCCAGCACGGTGCACAGGCAGAGCGCCACAAGCACCACCGAGCCGCGCTGATCCGAGCGGCGGTCGGCGGCGGCGGCGGACAGGCGGGGGCCGGGGCACCCCCGGGGGTCATTGGTAACTGGTGCCATTCTGCTGCAGGACGAGGTGCTTGCTGCGCAGCACAAACCGCGTCGAGGCGCCCGTCCGGATGAGCTGGGTGTTCGCGCCCGCGCTGCCGGTGGTCACCGTGAAGCCGGCGAGCGTGATCTTCTTGATGTTGATGGTGCTCGTGGTCAGGTGGTCGACCCGGTCGCGGGCCTCGAACATGCTGCCGGTCGGCGTCACGTTGGTCAGCAGGGTCAGCGCGGCGGTGGTGACGTTGGGCGGTGCGGTGCCGGAGACCGTGCGCGTGATGGTCAGGGCGGTGGTGTCGTAGGTGTACGTGACGCTGTAGGTCGTCACGCTGTAATCCGAATGGACATAGGGCATCGTCAGCGTGAACTGCGTGCTGGAAAAACTGGAAACATCGGTCGCCGTGTGCACGTCCGCCGCCATCATCTGGGTGGTCCGCCGGATCTCGGTTTCGGTATCCTGCTGGTTCGAGTACCGGATCAGGTTCCGGCCCATGTAGATGTAGCTCCAGATCATCGTGGCGAGGACGAAGGCGGCGATGGACACGGCGACCATCATCTCCACGAGCGAGAAGCCGCGAAGGCGGGCGGCCGGCGGGTGGCTACAGTTTCTGGTAGGGGACACCGAGGCCATACTTGCCGATATAGGCGCTGCAGCTGCGGGAGTGCGATTTTCCGGTCATGCTCGTCCACGTGACCGTCATCGTGATCTGGCGGAGATTGGTGTGCGGGTCCGGGCTCACCACCGAGCGGGCGAACTTGAGCGTCGTGCCGCTCGTTATGGTGGCCAGGCTGGTTCCGGAGAATTCGGTGTAATTGCCCAGCGAGGTGGCGCTGACTGAGCTCAGGCCCGAGATCGTGCTCCAGGGTTGCATCCGCAGATACTCGACTTCGCCCTGCATGATCTGGGCGGCGAGCGTCTGCTGATGGGCCGTTTCGAGCATCTCGTAGCCGAGCACCATCCCCTCCACCATCCCGATAAAACCCACGGCCACGATCGTGAGCCCGAACATCACCTCCACCAGCGTGAATCCGGTGCGGTGCTTGTGCAGGGGCGTCATGAAGCGGGAACCCACGGGGGAGGCGATGTGGTGCGTGATCCGGGGCCTTCCCCCCGGGATCACGGTGTAAGGGGAAATTCTGCCCGGTGACGAAGGTAGGTTAACTTCGCTTCGGAAGACAATCAAATCGGCGCCCAGGCGTCGGTCGACCCGGCCTGTCGGAGTTCATGCCGCCGCCGGCGGGGACCGGCTTCAGTCCGGCCCTGGTCGGGCGGCGAGTCGGTAGACCTCGCTGCCGGCCAGCAGGAAGGCGCCCACGCCGTAGACCTCCGTCGAGCCGACGTCGAATTTCCGCGGGTCGGCCCCGATCGGCTGGACGTGCGTGAGCCGGCCCTCGGGGGTGACGCAGCCGGCGAGCGCGCGCCACGCCCGCTCCACCGCTGGCGCGAAGCGGCGGCGGTCGAGGAGCCCGTGGTTGACCCCCCAGCCGACGGCGTAGCAATGGAACCCGGAGCCGCTGGTCTCCTTGAGCGGGTAATCCTGCGGATCGAGCAGGCTCGAACGCCACAGGCCGTCGGGTTGCTGACAGGCCAGCACCGCTTCGGCCATTTCCCGAAACTGGCGGATGAACCGGTCGCGGGCGGGATGACCGGCGGGCAGATCCTGCAGCACGCGGACCAGCCCGGCCATCACCCAGCCGTTGCCGCGGCTCCAGAAGATCTTCCTCCCATTGGCCTCCCGCCGGTCGAAATAGGTGCTGTCGCGGAAAAACAGGTGCTCCGCGGGATCGTAGAGGTAGTCCGACGTCTGCCACCAGTGCGCCACGGCGAAGTCCAGGTAGGCCTCGTCGCCGGTGGCGGCGTAGAGACGGGTCCACGCCGGTGGCGCCATGAACAGCGAATCGCACCACGACCAGCGGTCGCGCGCATCCGGGTGCTTCGCCGGGTCAAAATCGAGGCTGCCGTCCTTCGGATGGGCCAGGATCCAGTCGCAGCGTTCGCGCAGCGCGGCGATCATCCGCGGATCGAGGCGGAGCCGGTAGAGCTCGGCGTAGGTCTGGCCCACGACCTGGTCGTCGGCGTCATAAGGCCGCGGACCGAGTTTCCAGTCGTTGGCCGCGCCCATTTGCAGCATGGCGTCGAGGAAACGCGGGTTGTCGGCGATGCCGGCCAGCGCCATGACCCCGGCGTAGAAGGCGCCCTGGGTCCAGTCGGTGGGCGGGTGGCGCGAGGGGTGGGCCAGCTGCCAGTCGGCCACCCGTTCCATGGTGGCCAGCACGGCCGCGGGGGTCAGATCGGAGTGAGCCGGCGGCGGGATCATGGGGTCAGCGCGGACGGTCAGGCGGGGCATGATGGCGAGCACGACGAGGGCCCATGGACGATTCATGACTGGCAGGGGCGGTGACGGATTCCGGACGGTTCTTATCACCGGCCGCCCCGGCTGCCGCAACTGGTTTCGCACCCGCGCTGAGCCGTCGCGGAAATCCCGTTGCACGCGCCTCCGACGGGGCGCAGCGTGCGGGCATGCGACTGTGGGAGTGCCGGCTCTCGGTGCGGCGCGGAACGGCCGCCGTCGTCGCCGCACACGTGGAATCACCCTGGGTGGTGCTGGAGGATCGGTCGACGGGCCGGGTGGTGGTGACGGGATATTTCAGGTCCCGCCCGGCGGCGACCGCCGCCGGGCGGGTGTTGTCCGCGTCGCTGCCCCCCGCGTGGCGGCTCGGCCGGCCCCGCCTGCGGGCAATGGCTGACGCCGATTGGCGGGAGAGCTACAAGGCGCATTTCCACCGCTGGCGACTCGGACGCCTGCACTGGGCCCCGGTCTGGGAGCGAGGAACCTTCGCCCCGCCGCCGGGGCACCAGGTGGTCTGGCTCGACCCGGGCATGGCGTTCGGCACCGGCAACCACGAGACGACGCGCCTGTGCTGCCGGCGCTTGGTCGCCTATGCCGCGGCGGCCCGGCGGGCGCGCGCCAACGCTGAACCCAGAGCCCAGAATTCAAAGCCATGGGTGATCGACGCCGGCTGCGGCTCCGGCATTCTGGCCCTCTCGGCGGCCCGCCTTGGGCTGGGCCCCGTGCTTGGCTTCGACGTGGACCCCGAGGCGGTGCGGATCAGCCGCCGGAACGCGGCGCGCAACGGGGTGACGGCCGGGGTGGAGTTCCGGACCGCCGATCTGGGCGCGGGTCTGGCCCGTTGCCGGGCCGCGCTGGTGCTGGCCAACATTCAGGCGGACGTGCTGCGGCGCCACGCGCGGGCCCTGATTCGGGCCGTCGCCCCGGGGGGATGGCTCGTCTTGAGCGGCATCCTGCGCGCCGAATTGCGGCCGGCGCGCGCCGCATTCGCGCGGCTGGCCCCCGGGTGGGCCGTGGATTCACGGACGCTGGGGCAATGGGCCGATCTGGTGTTCCGCCGGCCGGTCCGCGTTCAAAACAAGTCCGGCGGGGTGCGGCTGAGAAATTCCTCGAGGTAGGCGGTGGTCGCCTTGCCGGCGATGAACACCGGGTCGCTCAGGATCGCCTTGTGCAGCGGAATCGTGGTCTTGATGCCGCGGACCAGATACTCGCTCAGGGCGCGGTACATGCGCTCCAGCGCCATCTTGCGGTTGTCGCCGTGGGCGATGAGCTTGCTGATCAGCGAATCGTAGTAGGGCGGGATGGTGTAGCCGCTGTAGATGTGCGAATCGACCCGCACGCCGTGTCCGCCGGGCGCGTAATACAAGCCGATGGTGCCGGGCGAGGGGGTGAAGTTGCGCGCGGGATCCTCGGCATTGATGCGGCATTCGATGGCGTGGCCGCGGAACTCGACGTCCTTCTGGTCGAAATTGATCTTCTCGCCGGCCGCGATCCGGATCTGCTCCTTGATCAGGTCGATGCCGGTGACCTCCTCGGTGACCGGGTGTTCGACCTGGATGCGGGTGTTCATCTCGATGAAGTAATACTCGCCCTTCGAATCGACGATGAACTCGATGGTGCCCGCGCTCTCGTACTCGGCGCTTTCGGCGGCGCGCACCGCCGCCTTGCCCATCCGCTTGCGCAGGTCCGAGGTGAGGAACGGGGAGGGGGATTCCTCGATCAGCTTCTGGTGGCGGCGTTGCACGGAGCAGTCGCGCTCCCCCAGGTGCATCACCTTGCCGTGGCTGTCCGCGAGGATCTGAAACTCGATGTGGCGGGGGGCCTGGATGTATTTTTCGATGTAAACCGAGCTGTCGTTGAAGGCTTTTTCCGCCTCGGACCGCGCGATGTGGTACTCCTTGGCAAAGGAGACGTCGTTGTGGGCGATGCGCATCCCGCGCCCGCCGCCGCCCGCCACCGCCTTGATGATGATCGGATAGCCGATCTTGCGGGCGATCTTCACCGCGGCCGCCTCGGAGTCGACCGGACCGTCGGAGCCCGGCACCGTGGGCACGCCGGCCTTGCGCACGGTCTCCCGCGCCACGGCCTTGTCGCCCATGATCTTGATGCTCTGCGCCTTCGGACCGATGAACTTGATGTTACAGGATTCGCACTGCTCGGCGAACTTGGCGTTCTCGGACAGGAAACCGTAGCCGGGGTGGATGGCGTCGACGTCGGCGATCTCGGCCGCGCTGATGATCCGTTCGGCGCGCAGGTAGCTGTCGGCGCTTTTCGGGCCGCCGATGCAGATCGCCTCGTCCGCCAGCTGAACGTGCAGCGATTGCACGTCGGCTTCGGAGTAGACCGCCAGCGTCTTGATGCCCAGTTCGCGGCAGGCGCGGACGATGCGCAGGGCGATTTCCCCGCGGTTGGCGATGAGGATCTTCTGGATCATGCGCCTGAAGACGGCCGGGGAACTGCCGGGATGCCTTGGCTTGGGGTCAGGGGCGGGGCGCGGCCGTCAGCCCTGCTTGACCTTGAAAAGCCGCTGGCCGTATTCCACCGGCTGACCGTTTTCGACGAGGATCTCGAGCACCGTCCCCTTCACCTCGGCCTGAATCTCATTCATGATTTTCATGGCCTCGATGATGCAGACGACGGCGTTTTCGAGCACCTTGGCGTTGAGCTCCACGTAGGGCGGGCTTTCCGGGGACGCGGCGCGGTAGAACGTGCCGACCATCGGGGCCTTGATGTAGACGATGCCCGGCTCCTCCTTCTCCCCCCCGCCTGCGGGCGTACCCGCAGCGCCGGCGGCCACCGGAGCCGGAGGTGCCGCCACCGAGGCTTCGGGCACGACTGGATACGGCGGCATCGTCCCTCCGCTGGTCGTGATTTGCGGCAACCCGTTGTGGCCCCTGCGAATCTTCAGTTTGAAACCCTCTTCCTCCACCGCGAACTCGGTGAGCTCAGAGCGTTTCATCAAATCGATGATCTGCTTGATCTGCTTGAGGTCCAAAACAGGGCCTTGGTTAGGGTAGTCGGGCTTGGGTTAGTTGGCTCAGACGGGTCTGGCGTTCAAAATTAGTTCCCCGTCTCTGGCAACAACAGAATTTGAAACAGCTGATCTCAAGGCCAAAAAAGGACAAAATGCAGAGAAAAGCGCCAAAAAATGACCAAGAATGGTGTAAAAACAGACAAAAATGGGCCAAATCCAGAAATCGACTTTGAATATCTTATCAACGACTTAGGAAACTGGATTCCGGGCCTCCCCTGATCGGGGGCTAGGCGAGAGAACGTCGCTCTTTCAATGTGACGCCGGCAGTCTACCAATGCCAGCCAAATTCGAAGGAAGCCCTTTCGAGACTCAAGTCCCGATGATTTTCACCAGCAACCGTTTTCGGCGGAGACCGTCGAACTCCCCGTAGAAGATCTGCTCCCACGGCCCGAAATCCAGCCGGCCACCCGTGACGGCAACGACCACCTCGCGGCCCATGACGGTTCGCTTGAGGTGGGCATCGGCATTGTCCTCCCCCGTGCGGTTGTGCTCGTAGGCGGAATGGGGCTTTTCGGGGGCCAGCCGTTCCAGCCAGCGCTCGAAATCCGCATGGAGGCCGGGCTCATCGTCGTTGATGAACACGCTGGCGGTGATGTGCATGGCGTTCACAAAGCATATTTAAGACTGCTCTCTTGTTCCGCTTCAGGCTGAACGGCACCATATCCTCCAGCAGGGCACCTGCTAACTGCGGTTCTGATGGCGCCCCAACGTGATGCCGTTGGCGCAACTACCAGCCGCCGCAAATTCGATTCGGAAAGGATGTCGCAGATATCCTCGCAGCGCAGCCCGGTCCGCGGCTGTGGCGGGCGCCTCGGACTCCCCATCGCGACCTCCGGAGACCGGAAAACTGTAACTTCCCCCCGGCAGCCGTGTTTTGATGCTCAAGGTCCGCTGCGACAATTCCAGCTCTTTATGATTCGCAACCTCCGCCACGCCTTCCGCCGGCTCGGCCGCACGCCCGGCTTCACCGCCACCGCCCTCGCCACGCTGGCCCTTTGCCTCGGCGCCAATTTCGCGATTCTCGCGGTGGTCGACGCCATCCTGGTGCGGCCGCTGCCCTTCCCGCAGGCCGACCGGCTGGTATCGGTGTACAACGCCTATCCCGGCTCCGGCGTCGAACGCTCCTCTGCCTCCCTTCCCAACTATTTCGACCGGCGCGAAGCCATCAAGGCCTTCGCGTCGGTCTGCATCTACCAGGAAGGCAGTGTCATCGTGGGTGCCGCGGGCTCGCCCCGACGCCTCCCGACGCTCCGGGTGTCGCCGGAGTTCTTTGCGACCCTCGGCATCCCGCTGGCGATGGGCCGCACGTTCGACGACAGTCAACTGACCTATGGCACCGATCGGGTCGCCGTGATCACCGATGGATTCTGGCGCAGCTATTTCGCCGCCGATCCCCAGGTGCTCGGCCGCACGTTCCTGAACGACGGCCTCCCGACCACCGTCATCGGCGTGCTGCCGCGGGGATTTCATTTCCTTTCCAGCCGTGCCGAGTTCTGCCGGCCAGCCTCATTCGCCCCGGACGACCGCAAGCCCGACCGCCGCCACAGCAACGACTGGAACATGATTGCGCGGCTGGCGCCGGGCACGACGATCGCCGACGCCCAGGCGCAGATCGATGCCCTAAACGCCCACCAGATCGCCGACGATCCCATGGCCAGCATCATCAAGGGCGTCGGCTACCACACGACCGTGAGCGCGCTGCACGCCGACTTCGTGCGCTCGGTCCGGCCCACCTTGATCCTGCTGCAGACCGCCGTCCTCTTCCTCTTGCTCATCGGCGGCGTCAACCTGGCGAACTTGTTTTTGATTCGGGCCAGCGGCCGCACCAAGGAGCTGGCCATCCGCCAGGCGCTTGGCGCCGCCCGCCGGCACATCGCCGCAGAAGTCGCGGCGGAGACCACGCTGCTCGCATTGGGCGGCGGCCTCCTCGGGCTCCTGGTGGGCGGTCTGGGGGTCGGGTTCCTCCGCACCCTTGGCGCGGACCAACTGCCACTTGGCGCCACGATCGTCTTCGACGCCCCCTTCGCGGTGCGATCGCTGGCGGCGGCGGTCGTTACCGGTTTGGTCCTCGCGCTCCCGGTCATCTGGTTCAGCCAGCGCGCGAACCTCTCCTTGTCCCTGCAGGCTGAATCCCACGGCGGCACCGCCGGCCGCGCGGCCCAACGCCTCCGCCACGGCTTCATCGTCGCCCAAATCGCGCTCGCCTTCGTCCTTCTGGCAGGCGCCGCCCTGCTGGGCCTCAGCCTGCGGCGTGTCCTCGACACCCCCGCCGGGTTCAATCCCGACCACCTCCTCACCGGCCAGATTTCGCTTCCCTGGAAAAGCTATAAGGACACCGCCTCGCGCCTCGCCTTTGTGGAGCGATTGCTGCCTGTGATCCGCGCCCTCCCGGGCGTCACCCACGTCGCCGTCACCACCAACCTGCCCTTCGGGGGCGACCCCAATGACAACGCGATCACCGTTGAGGGCCACGAACCCCGGCCCGGCGAAGCCATCCGCGCCCACTCCCTGGCTAGTGTTGCTGGCGATTACTGGGCCGCAATGAACATCCCGCTGCTCCGCGGCCGCCTGCTGGAGGACGCGGACAACCACCGGGCACAGAAAGTCTGCGTGGTGGATCAAGCGGTTGCCGACCTCTACTGGCCGGGGGTTGATCCGATCGGCCATCGGCTCGCGCGGGACGTCAAGATAGACGACATGAACGCGGCCACGGTGGTCGGCGTTGTGGCCAGCGTAAAGCAGCAGGAGCTCGCCGAGCCCGCCGGCCACGGCGCCGTCTATCTCCCATACCGCGAGTACGGGTGGTGGGGCCCCTTATACCTGGTAGTGCGCGGGTCGCTGCCGCCGACCGCTCTCGGGCCGATGGTCCGGAAAGCGGTCCTGCAACTCGACCCGGGACTGCCAATCGACGACCTGCGCCCGATGCAGGCGCGTATCGACGACAGCCTGGTCGCCCGGCGTTCCCCCGCGGTGTTGGCCGGCCTCTTTGCCGCCGTCGCGCTGCTGCTCGCCGCCGTCGGCACCTACGGCGTGCTGGCCTACGCCGTGAGCCAGCGGCGTCGGGAGATCGGCGTGCGGATGGCGCTCGGCGCGCTGCCGCAGCAGATCCTCGCTCAGTTCCTCGGACTCGGCGCCCGGCTCCTTGCCGCCGGCGTGGTGCTGGGCACCTTGGGCACTTGGGCCGCGGACCACGCGATGCGAGACTTGCTCATCGGTGTGGAAGGCTTTCCGCTTGGCGCCATTGCCGCCACTGCCGGCGTCATGTTCGGCGTCGTGTTCTTGGCCATGTTCCTCCCCTCGCGGCGTGCAGCCCGGGTCGATCCAGTCGACGCCCTGCGCCCGGACTAAGCCGCGGCAGTTCCAGCCGCGAGCTTCCGCCTTCGGCACCAAGGCGGCCCGTCAGTACCACGGCCCCCGGGACATCGGCACTACCTCGGCGCGTCAGGCTCCTCCTGCACGGAGCTGTACTGCTTCTTCACGAGGCAGAGCCCTTCCTGGACGCCGCTTTCCTGCAGGCACTGCCCGACTTGAGGGGTGATGTTGATCAACGCACGCCGGCGCGGCACCTCGAACCAGAGCTCCTTGCGGTAGGACTTCATGGCATGACCGCTAGGGGCCGGGCCCGCGCCTGGCAAAGCCCAAGTCGGCCGTGGCGCGGCCGGTGGAGCCTTGCCCGCGACGCCGGGCGGGACGAGGATCGGCCCCCTCGGCCATGCCCTTCCACGCCGATCTCCACGTCCACTCCAAATACTCCCGGGCCACGAGTGGAGACTCGGATCTTTTCCATCTGGCGCTCTGGGCGAAGAAAAAAGGCCTCACGGTCGTCGGCACCGGCGACTTCACCCATCCGGCCTGGATGGCCGCGATCCGGGAGCAGCTGGTGCCGGCCGAGCCCGGACTGTACCGCCTCCGCGACGAGCTGGAAGCGGCGGTCGTCGCCGAGCTCGGCCCGTGCGCGCTGGCAGCCGCGCCGGTGCGCTTCCTCCTCGAGGTCGAGATCTCCACGATCTACAAGCAGGGCGACCGGGTGCGCAAGGTGCACCACCTGCTTTACGCGCCGGATCTCGCCGCCGCCGACCGCATGGTGCAGCGCCTCGCCCGCATCGGCAACCTGGCCTCCGACGGCCGCCCCATCCTCGGCCTCCATTCCCGCGACCTGCTCGAGATCTGCCTTGAGGCCGGCGAGGGGTGTTTTCTGATCCCGGCACACATCTGGACGCCCTGGTTCTCGGTCTTCGGCTCCAAGTCCGGCTTCGATCGCTTCGAGGAGTGCTACGGCGACCTCTCGCCGCACATCTTCGCCCTCGAAACCGGCCTGTCCTCGGATCCGCCGATGAACTGGCGCCTATCCATGCTGGACCGGTTCCGGCTGGTCTCCAACTCGGACGCCCATTCGCCGGGCAACCTCGCCCGCGAGACCTGCCGGTTCGATTGCGCCCTTGACTATTTTGCCATGCGGCGGGCGCTGGCCACGGGCGCCGGCTACGGCGGCACCGTCGAGTTCTTCCCCGAGGAGGGCAAATACCACCTCGACGGGCACCGCGCCTGCGGCTTCCGCTGCAGGCCGGAGGAGTCGCGCCGACTGGCGAACAGATGCCCGGTGTGCGGGGCGCCGCTCACCATCGGCGTCCTCAGCCGCGTGCTTGAGCTCGCCGACCGCCCCGGCGGACAACCCGCCCCGCTGGCGGCGCCGTTCCGCAGCCTGGTGCCGCTGCCCGAGATGCTCGGCGAGGTCGTGCGGACCGGGCCGAAGAGCAAGGCCGTGCAGGGCGGTTACGAGCGACTGCTCGCGCGTCTCGGGTCCGAACTCGGGATTCTGGGCGACCTGGCGCTCGACGAGATCGGCCGGGAGGCCAGCCCGCTGCTGGTCGAGGCCATCCGCCGCCTGCGGGCGGGCGAGGTGATCCGGGAGGGCGGCTACGACGGGGAATACGGCACCATCCGTCTTTTCCAGCCCGACGAACTGGAGACCGACAAGTCCATCAGCCTGATGTTCGACCTGCCGGCTGCTGCGGCGGCTGCGGGGACGGCGCCGCGGCGCGGGCAATCGGCGCGGGGGCAACCCGCCCCGCCATCCGCGGCCGATTTGCCGGAGGAGCCGGCCGGCGAGGACCTGCAGGTGGCGGAGGAGGCCGGGGCGCCGGCGGGCCTTGATCGGGAGCAGCGGGCGGCGGCCGCGATCGTCACCGGGCCACTGTTGATCCTCGCGGGCCCCGGCACCGGCAAGACCCGCACGCTCACCCATCGCATCGCCCGCCTGATCGCGGAGGCCGGCGCCGTCCCCGAGACATGCCTCGCGGTCACCTTCACCCGTCGCGCTGCCGGGGAGATGCGGGTCCGGCTCGCCGCGCTGCTGCCGGACGGCCGTGGGGCGCGCGTTCCGGTGATGACTTTCCACGCGCTCGGCCTTGCCATTCTGCGCGAGCAGGAATCCCGGCTGGGCCTCGGGGCGCCGCTGCGCGTGGTCGGCGAAGCCGAGGCGCTGGCCCTGGCACGCGAAGCGCTCGGTTTGTCGGCGCCCGAGGCCCGCCGGCTCGTGTCCGACCGGACGGCGCGACCGGAGGCGCTCGACACGGCGCTGCGGGCCCGCGGCTGGGTCGATTTCGACGGCCTGGTCGACTGGACGGTGCGCCTGCTCGCCAGCCAGCCCGCGCTCCTCCGGCAGTACCGGGCCCGCTGGCCGCACATCTCGGTCGATGAGTTCCAGGACATCGACGCGCCGCAATACCACCTGGTGCGGCTTCTGGCGCCGGCCAGCGGCGAGTCCGGGGCTCGCAGCTCGCTGTGCGTGATCGGCGACCCCGACCAGGCCATTTATGGCTTTCGCGGCACCGAGGTTCGATTCCTCCCGCAATTCCAGGCGGACTACCCCACGGCTCGGATCGTCGCCCTGACGCGCAATTACCGCTCCACCCGCCCGATCGTGGATGCCGCCCTGCAGGCCGTGGCGCCCACCACGCTCGTGCCCGGCCGGATCCTGCGCGCCGTCGGCGCCGGCGCCAGCCGTCTGGTCCTGCGCGAATGCGCGACCGACCGGGCCGAGGCGGAATTCGTGGTCGAAAGCATCGAGCGGCTCGTCGGCGGCACCAGCCTGGCGTCGTTCGACACCGGCCGCGTCGGCAGCGCGGCCGCCTCCGCCCATGCCTTCAACGATTTCGCCGTCCTTTATCGTACGGACGCCCAGACGCCGCCGCTGGTCGAGGCGCTGGTCCGCTCGGGGATTCCGTTCCAGAAACGCAGCCACGGCCCGCTGGCCGAGCATCCGACGGTCCTGACGTTGCTGGCGCGGCTCAAGACGCTGCCGCCGGACGCGCCGCTGGCCGACCGTCTGGCGACGGCCGCCGCGCAGCTCGTGCAGGACGGCAAGCCCGATCCCGACCTGCGGCCCATCACCGACGCGCTCCAGCCGCTCGCGGCACGCCACGGCGCCAACCTCGACGCCTTGGCGAGCGAGCTGGCGCTCGGTGTCGAAGTCGATCTGCACGACCCGCGGGCCGAGCGCGTGTCGCTCCTCACCCTGCACGCCTCCAAGGGCCTCGAGTTCCGGGTGGTCTTCATCGTCGGCTGCGAGGACGGGCTGCTGCCGCACCGGTTCGGCGGCGAGGATGCCGACAAGGGCGACGTGGCCGAGGAGCGCCGGCTGTTCTTCGTCGGCCTGACCCGCGCGCGGGAGCAACTCGTTCTGAGCCACGCCCGCCGGCGGCACTGGCGGGGCGAGCTGCGCGACCGCGCGCCCTCGCCCTTCCTGCGCGACATCCGCGAGACGCTGCTCGACCGTCAGCGGGACGCCGCGCCGGCCGGACCGCGCGCCCGGCAGCTGGAC
>DATJUU010000063.1:0-6341 GCA_035502155.1 Opitutaceae bacterium | reverse complement strand
CTACGGCGTGACGATGGAGGAGCGCGGCGTCTCCAAGACCGTCTCGATGCGCTTCAACCACGAGCGCGGCGAGGCCGAGGCCGTGCCGGCGACGGTGGCCGACGCGGTGCGCAGCAGCCGCGTGCCGGTGGTCGAGCCCCTACCGGCGGCGCCGGCCCCGGCGGGTTCCTGAGGCAGGGTCCCGCCTGGATGTCGTGGCGAGAGGTCAGAAGTCGGAGGTGAGAGGTCAGTTCAAGCCTCGACCGACCGGCATCTTCTGACCACTGACCTCTGACTTCTGACCTCTGGCTTCAGCCGCCCTTGTTCAGGTGCTTGACCACGACCGGCGTGACGTCGGTGAGGACGGAGCCCGGAACGAGGTAAAGCGGCGAATCGACGATGACGTCGACCTTCGCCTCCTGGGCGATCGCCGGCCACTCGCCCTTGAGTGCGTCGTAGATATTCGTGAGCGGGGCGGTGCCGGCCAGCTGGCGCTGGGCGAGGTTCTGCATGTCGGCGAGCTGCTTGTCGATTTGGTCGGCCTTGGCCGAGTCGCTGGCCACGGCCGCATCGTTGCGGGCGGTCACCAGCTCGGTCAGCTTCGTTTTCCAGGCGGCGGAGCGGTAGAAGGCCTGGACGAGGTAGGCGCGGTTGAAGATGCCAACAGTCAGCTTCGTCTCCGGTCCGGACTGGGCGCGGGCGACGCCGGGCAGCGAAAGCAGGCAGGCGGTCGCGGCGGCCGCGCAGAGGGCCGCCAGGCGGGAACGGTGGGTGGACATGGCTCGATCCTCCGGGTTGCGCGCCGGCGGGGTGGGGGTTTCCGGCGGAACCGGAGCGTAGCCGTGGGGCGGCGCCGGAGGCGAGCGCGTTTTTCCGGACCAACCCTACAGGATCATGTCGGGCGGGACGTTGGCCAGGGCCTCCTCCATCGTCGTCGTGCCCATCTTGACCTTGAGCATCGAGTCTTGGTGGAGGGTCTTCATGCCGCCGCGCATGGCGATGCGCTTGAGCTCGGCGGTCTCGATCTCCTTGTTGATGCCCGCGGTCAGCTCCTCGCTGTTGACCATCAGCTCGTGGATGCCCACCCGGCCCTTGTAGCCGCCGCCGGCGCAGAGGTGGCAGCCGTGCGGGTTGGCCTTGAAGATCTGGCCGGACCAGCCGATAGCCTTCTCGAGCAGCTCCTTCTCGCGGTCCTTCGGCTCGTAGGGCTGCTTGCAGTTCTTGCACACGCGGCGGAGGAGCCGCTGGGCGCACACGCAGACGAGCGCGGCGGAGATGTTGAAGGGCTCGACCCCCATTTCGGTGAAGCGGGAGATGGTCGAGGGGGCGTCGTTGGTGTGGAGGGTGGAGAGCAGGAGGTGGCCCGTGAGCGCGGCCTCCATCGCGATCTCGGCGGTCTCCTGGTCGCGGATTTCGCCGACGAGGATGACGTCGGGGTCCATGCGCAGGTAGCAGCGCAGCGCCCGGGCGAAGGTGAGGCCGATCTGCCGGTTCATCTGCATCTGGTTGATGCCGACCAGCGTGTACTCGATCGGGTCCTCGGCCGTCTGGATGTTCATGTCCGGCGTGTTGACCTCGCCGAGCGCGGAATAAAGGGTCATCGACTTGCCCGAGCCGGTGGGGCCGCAGTGCAGGAGCATGCCGTAGGGCTGGCGGATGCAGTCGCGGTACTTGGCCAGGTTCTCCTCGGAGAAGCCCAGCGCGGGCAGGGGCAGCGTGCTCTTCTGCTTGTCGAGGATACGCATGACCACCTTCTCGCCGAAGTTCATCGGGCCGGTGGCGACGCGCAGGTCGATGTCGATGTTCTTTTTCGTGAACTTCTTGAAGACGATGCGTCCGTCCTGCGGCAGCCGGCGCTCGGCGATGTCGAGGTTGCACATGATCTTCAGGCGGGTGACGAGCGCGTTGGTCACCTGCTTGGGCAGGCGGAGCTTCTCCTGGCAGAGGCCGTCGATGCGGTACCGGACGAGCAGCTCCTTTTCCAGCGGCTCGACGTGGATGTCGGAGGCGCCCGAAATGTAGGCGTCCTCGATGATGCGGTTGGCGAGCTGGATGATGGGCGCGGAATCCTCGCTCTCCAGCTCCTCGGCCTTCACCTCGCCGCTGCCGCCGGCATAGGCGGTGCCGATGAGCTCGGCGACCTCGCCGATGTCGACGTCGCCCTCGCCGGCCGCGGCCTTGCTGGGCTCCTTGAAGAATTTCTTGACCAGCTGCTCGATCAGGGTGGCCGGGGCGACGCGCACCTCGTCGATCGTCATCTCCACCGCCTGCTGGAACGCCTCGCGCTTGGCGTAGTCGAGCGGGTTGGCCATCAGGACCGACACGGTGTTGGTCCCGGTGCGCTTGACGGGGAAGACGCCCTCGCGCCGGATGATGGCGTCGCCCACCGCGGTCACGATCTTGTCGTCGATCTCCAGGTCCTCGATCTTCGCCACCAGCGGCAGGTCGGTGAACTTGGCCACGAACTTGGCGGTGTCCTCGGCGCTGAGCTGGAACTTCGGGTCCAGCATGCGCTGGATGAGGGTGGCGGAGTACTCGGCGACCTCCTGGAGCAGGGCGAGGTCCTTCTGCTCGAACAGGCCCTTGGTGCCGGCGTCGATCTCCTTGTTGAGGAGCTGGACGGCGCCGATGACGATGTTCGTCTTCAGCGGCACGGTGAGCATCGAGTGCACCTCGAAGCCCGTGTTCATGTTCTTGAGCGAGGCGGCGTCGGGGCCCTTGCTGGTGAAGAAGAGCGGCTCCCCGGATTCGATGACCTTGCCGACGTTGCCCGCGCCCTTGGGCAGCTTCATCTGCAGCAGCTTCTCGGCCGTCTGCTTGAACTGCTCCTCCTTGCCCTTGTCGTTGCCCCACAGCGTGGGCGAGTAGTAGACGTGGCGGAACGAGATCTGCTCGCCCTCCACCAGGTAGAGCGTCATCGACTGGCACTGCAGCTGCTCGACCACCTTGGTGGCGGTCAGTTCGATGACCGAGGCCAGATCCTCGCGGCTGGGCGCCGGTTTGGACAGGATCTTGAGGAGGAGGGAGCGGCGAAGCTGGCCGGAAAGAGTGGGGGCGGGCATGAGGGGGAGAGCGGGCGTCCGCTGGTGCTCGCAGGTACATTCTGGAATTGCCACGGCGGGGGGAGCCCCGCAATGAGAAATATCGCCTCCCGCCGGGTCCCTCCCTCCCGGGGGGCGGATGGGCATGCCAGCCTGGTTCAACCGTTTCCTGCGCCCACGGGCCGCCCGGACCCCCGCGGCCGCGCGGGGCGCCGCAGGGGAGCGGCTGGCCGCCGACCACCTCCGGCGGCGCGGTTTCGCGCTCGTGGCCCGGAACTGGCGCAACCCCCACGACGACCGCGAGGAGATCGACCTGGTGTGCCGCGACGGCGATGTGCTCGTGTTCGTCGAGGTGAAGACCCGGCCCGACACGGCGCGCGTGCGCGGTTTCTTCGCCGTCGACCGCCACAAGAAGCGCGTGCTGCGCCGGGCCATCCATGCCTACCTGGCGCAGCTGCGCCATCCGCCGTCGACCTACCGGCTGGATGTCGTCGAGGTGGTGACCGGCGACGGGCGACCGACGCAGGTCCTCCATTTCGCAAATGTGCCGCTCGCCACCACGAGCCGGCGCGACGTCATTCGCTAGGCCCGCCGGGCTTCGGCCTTTGACAATCCCCGGCGGGTTTCCGATAGTGCAGCCCGGGCCGGCTGCGTGGATTCCGCCGGCCGGCCCGCACGCACATGGCTGATCCTCAACGTCATCCCTTCCTGCAGGGGCTGAGCAAGCATCGCGGCGCGCCGCCGACGGTGATCGTCATCTTCGGCGCCTCGGGCGACCTCACCGCCCGCAAGCTCATCCCGGCCATCTACAACCTGGGCCACGACAACCTGCTGCCGCCGGACTTCCACCTCATCGGCTTCGGGCGCAAGCCCATCCCCGACGAGGAATTCCGCGGCCACGCCGAGGCGGCGATCCGGGAGTTCTCCCGCCGGCCGCTCGCCCCCGAGTTCTGGAGCCGCGTCGCCGCCCGCACCACCTACCTCGCCGGCGACTACGACGAGCGCGCCGCGTTCGACCGCCTGCACGACCGCATCGGGCAGCTCGAAACGGCGGCCGGCCGCGAACTGCAGTCGCTGTTTTACATCTCCACGCCGCCCTCGGTCTTCCGGCCGATCGTGGAGAATCTCGGCGCGTCCGGGCTCGCAGGCCGCCATCTCGGCACCCCCGTCCAGTCGAAGGTCGTGATCGAGAAGCCCTTCGGCCGCGACCTGGCCTCGGCCGGGGAGCTCAACCGGATCATCGCCGGCGTGTTCGAGGAACCGCAGGTGTTCCGCATCGACCACTACCTCGGCAAGGAGACGGTGCAGGACCTGCTCGTGCAGCGGTTCGCCAACGCGATCTTCGAGCCGCTCTGGAACCGCAACTTCGTCGAGTGCGTGCAGATCACGGTGGCGGAGGACGGCGGCGTCGGCTCCCGCGCCGGCTACTACGAGCAGAGCGGCTGCCTGCGCGACATGATCCAGAACCACACCATGCAGCTCCTCGCCCTCACCGCGATGGAGCCGCCGGTGTCGCTCGACCCGGAGGCGATCCGCGACGAGAAGGTGAAGCTGCTCAAGGCCATCCAGCCCCTCGCCCTCGGCTCGAAGGGCGACGTGGCCCGCGCCCAGTACGGCGCCGGCCTCGTCGGGGGCGCGCAGGCGCCGGGCTACCGCACGGAGGCGGGCGTGAGCCCGCAGTCGGCCACCGAGACCTATGCCGCGCTGCGCCTGGCGATCAACAACTGGCGCTGGGCGGGGGTGCCGTTCTACCTGCGCTCGGGCAAACGCCTCGCCCGGCGCGTGACCGAGATCGCCATCCAGTTCAAATGCCCGCCCGGCACGCTCTTCGCCGGCACCGGGGACTTCGACCTCGCCGCCAACACGCTCGCGTTCCAGATCCAGCCCGACGAGGGCAGCACCGTCCTGCTCAACGCGAAGATCCCCGGCCTGGAGACCCGCACCCAGCCGGTGAAGATGCACTTCCGCTACGCCGCCACCTTCGGCTCCAACACGCCCGAGGCCTACGAGCGCCTGGTGCTCGACGCGATGATCGGCGACAGCACGCTCTTCATCCGCGGGGATGAGACCGAGGCCTCGTGGCGGCTCATCACGCCGGTGCTGGACGCCTGGCGCGGGGAGGGCGCCGACGGGATGGAGGAGTATCCCGCCGGCTCGTGGGGTCCGCGGGCGGCGGACGGGCTGCTGGCGCCGCGGGGGCACGAGTGGCGAAAACCGTAGCGCCGCGGAGCGGCGCAAATCGCAAACGCCAATGCTCAAACGCCAAAGGTGATCCAATGGAGGGACTGAAAGCTCGCGAGCTCTTTGGCGTTTGGACCTTGGCGTTTGGAGTTTCTGACCGATGACTACGGTATTCGACGCTTTACCTGGAATTGAGGTTCCCGTCAGCGGCATCGCCGCGAACCTCGCCCGCCTCTGGGAGGGCGCCCCGGGCGACGGCAGCCAGGCGCCGTCGGAATTCCGCGCTTCGCAAATGAACCTGGTGCTCCACGTCGGGCTGCCGACGGCGGCGGCCGACGGCCTGGCGCAGTTCAACGCGGCGCTGCGGTTCACCCAGCGCTACCCCGCGCGCATCCTCGTGCTCTGTCCGCGCCCGGAGGGCGGCGCCGACCTGGCGCTGCGGGCCAAGATCTACAGCGAGTGCTTCATCGGCGCCTCGCGCCACGAGATGAGCTGCATCGAGGCGGTCGCGCTGACCTACCCGCAGGAACGCCGCGCCTTCCTCGAGGACCTGCTTTCGACCATCGTCGAGACCGACCTGCCCATCTACTACTGGGTCCACCGCATGTCGCAGGTGCAGAAGATCGTCACCTACGAGTGGCTGCTGCGCAATTCCCGCCGGT
Organism: Opitutaceae bacterium; assembly: GCA_035502155.1. Taxonomy (GTDB): domain Bacteria; phylum Verrucomicrobiota; class Verrucomicrobiia; order Opitutales; family Opitutaceae; genus Fen-1467. Next base: position 478 of record DATJUU010000063.1, on the reverse strand, counting down.
TCCTGCTCGACACCGCCGTCTCGACCCCGGAGGCGCGCGACTTTCCCTGGCCGCGGCCCGACGGGTTCCGCGACCTGGCCGCCGCCCGGCTGCTGCCGGTGCGGCAGTCGCTCGGCCAGTTCCTCAGCGCCTACCCGCCGGGGGACATCGCGCGGGGGCTGAAATCCGTGATGCTGATCGGCCAGCCGGCGTACGGCGCCGAGGCGCGCGTGCTGCTCGAGTGGACGCGGGCGCGGCTCGCGGCGTGCGGCGCCCCCGGGACGGCCGCGCCCGCCTACGCCACCCGGCGCGCCGCGGCGGGCGCGACCCTGTCGCTGGAGATGACGTTCACCTACGCGGATCGCCGCTTTTTCCACTGGTGCGCCGACTTCTCGCGCGGCACCGCGGTGTTCGAGACCGACCTGGCCGGCAGCCGCCAGACGCTGCCCGTGACCACCGGCCTGCTGACGACCGAGGCCGCCCTCGGCGAGGCGATCTT
>DATJUU010000062.1:0-2597 GCA_035502155.1 Opitutaceae bacterium | reverse complement strand
GCGGTCGCCGTTGAGGAGAAACTCCATCGTGCCGGCGCCCACGTACCCGATCCGCTCGGCCAGCTTCACGGCGGCTCCGCCCATGTCGGCGCGCAGCTCGGGCGTCATGGCCGGCGAGGGCGCCTCCTCGATGAGCTTCTGGTGGCGCCGCTGCACCGAGCAGTCGCGCTCGCTCAGGTGCACCACCCGCCCCTGCGTATCGCCGAACACCTGGATCTCCACGTGCCGCGGCCGCTCCAGGTACTTCTCGATGTACACCGCGTCGTTGCCGAAGGCCGCCAGCGCCTCGCCGCGCGCCAGCTGGAAGTGGCGCCCGAAATCCTCCTCGTCGGGCGCGACCCGCATCCCCTTCCCGCCGCCGCCCGCGGCGGCCTTGATGATGACCGGGAAGCCGATGGCGCGGGCCGCCGCCACCGCCTCTTCCACGTCGGCCACCGGCCCCGGCGTGCCCGGGACGATGGGGAGCCCCGCGGCCTGCGCGAGGCGCCGGGCCTCCGCCTTGTCGCCCATCGAGCGGATCTGGTCCGGCGTGGGCCCGATGAAGGTGATGTTCGACGCCGTGACGATCTCGGCGAACTCGGCGTTCTCGGCCAGGAACCCGTAGCCCGGGTGGATGGCGTCGGCGCCGGTGATCTCGGCCGCGGCGATGATCTGCGGGATCTTGAGGTAGCTGTCCCGCGCCGGCGCCGGCCCGATGCACACGTCGTCGTCGGCGAACCGCACGTGCAGCGACTCGCGGTCCGCCTCGCTGTAGACGGCCACGGTGGCGATGCCCAGCTCGCGGCACGCCCGGATGATGCGCAGCGCGATTTCGCCGCGATTGGCGATGAGGACTTTCTTGAACATCAGTGCGACAGCGGATCCCTGCTCAGCCCGGGAATGCCGGGATCGGTCGTCGCCGCCGGGGTCGCGTCGCCCGAGCCGCCGGGCTCCAGCGGCGCCCCCGCCGCGCGGGTCCGCGACGTCCGCTTGCCGCCCGGCCCGCCGCCCCGCTCCTCGAAGCCCTCGAACGTCCGGTCGCTGGCCGCCGCGATGCCCTGCACCGACAGCTGGAATTCGGTGGGGTTCGAGCAGTAGTAGAGGGCGTGCTCGAGCGAGATCACCCGGTTGGTGTACCACTGCATCAGGCTCTGGTCGAACGACTGCATCCCGTACTGGATCGTGCCTTCCTTGATCAGGTCCGGGATCGCGAGCTGCGCCTTCATGTCGCGGATGTTCTCGCGCACCGCCGCCGTGTTGATGAGGATCTCGCACGCCGCCACCCGCGAGATGCCGTCGGTGGTGGGCACCAGGCGCAGCGAGATCACCGCCTGCAGGGCCGTCGAGAGCAGGTGGCGCACCTCCTCGTGCTGGTGCGGCGGGTAGAAGGAGATCACCCGGTTGATGGTCTGCGTGGCGTCGGTGGTGTGCAGCGTGGAGAAGACGAGGTGGCCCGTGTCGGCGGCCTTGATGGCGGTGTCGAGGGTCTCCATGTCGCGGATCTCGCCCACCAGGATCACGTCGGGGTTCTGCCGCAGCACGTGGCGGAGCGCGTTGTGGAACGACAGGGTGTCGGCGCCGATCTCCCGCTGGCTGATCATCGAGTTCACGTCGCGGTGCAGGAACTCGATCGGGTCCTCGATGGTGATGATGTTGATCGCGCGGTTCTGGTTGATGTGGTTGATCATCGCCGCCAGCGCGGTGGACTTGCCGCTGCCGGTGACGCCGGTGACCAGCACCAGGCCGCGCGGCTTCAGCGCGATGGCCTCGAGGATCTTGGGGAGCTTCAGCTCGTCGATGGTCTTGACTTCGTAGGGGATGACCCGGAAGGCGAACGCCAGCGTGCCGCGCTGCCAGTAGATGTTCACGCGGAAACGGCCCACGCCCGGCACGCCGATGGCGAAGTCCGCCTCCTTGGTCTCCATGAACTCCTTGAGCTGCCGCGGCTGCATCAGGTGCTCGGCCAGCAGCTTGAGGTCCTGCGGCGTCAGCGGCGTCGCGTCGGGCATCCCCACCAGCTCGCCGGCCACGCGCACCGTCGGCGCGCGGCCCACCTTGAGCAGCAGGTCGGATCCCTTCTGCTCGACCATCCAGCGGATGGCCGCGGGGAAGAACGGCGGGGCGCCGGACTTGGGGGCGCCGGCCGCGGCCGGGGACGACGCGCCGGCCGGGGCACTGAAGGGCTGGGACACGTGGGGATCAGACACTGGGCTCCACCCGGAAGAGGACCTGACCGAACTCGACGGGCTGGGCGTCCTCGACGAGGATCTCCTTCACCACGCCCGAGACTTCCGATTCCAATTCGTTCATGATCTTCATCGCTTCGATGATGCACAGGGTCTGGCCGGTGGCCACCCGGCTGCCGACCTTGGCGTAGGGCTCGGAGCCCGGCTCGGGCGAGCGGTAGAACGTCCCCACCATCGGCGACTTGACCTCGAGGAGCCGGGGACCGGCGGGCGCCGGGGCCGCGGCGGCGCCGGCCGGCGCCGGAGCCGGAGCCCCCGGGGCACCCGCGGCGGGTGCGGCCACCGACGCCGGGTAGTAGGCCGGCGCGGCCTGTCCGCCCTCCCGGCTGACCCGATAGGTCGTGAAGCCCTTGCGGATCTCGATGGTGGTGG
>DATJUU010000061.1:0-3786 GCA_035502155.1 Opitutaceae bacterium | reverse complement strand
GGTGTAGGAACCGCGCCAGCCGGCGATGATCAGGTCGGTGGCCTCCTGGATCGCGTAGCCGCCGGCCTTGTCGAGCGGGTTCACCTGCGCGAAGTAGCGGTCCATGATGCCGTTATCGAGGGTCTTGAAGGTGACCTCGCTCTCGGCCGCCTCGTCGCGCGCCAGCCCGTCGCTCCGCCGGCGCAGGGCGACGCCGGTGCAGACGGTGTGGGTGCGGCCCGACAGCCGCCGGAGCATGGCGCGCGCCTCGGCCAGATCGCGCGGCTTGTTCAGCACGAGGCCGTCGAGGAACACCACGGTGTCGGCCCCGAGCACGAGGGCGTCGGGGTGGCGGGCGGCGACCCAGTCCGCCTTCAGCGCGGCGTTGTGCCGGACCATGTGCCGCGGGTCGGCGTCGGGCGCCTCGTGCTCCGTCACCTCGGGCACGGAAACGGTGAAGCGCACGCCGAGCCCGGCCAGCAGTTCACGCCGCCGCGGCGAGGCGGAGGCGAGGATGAGGGCGGGGGGACGGGCGGTCATGACGCAAACCGGCCACCCTAGCGATCTTTGGCCGCCGGGCTAGCCTGATCTGGTTCCGCTTGCGGATTGTCAGGCGCGACGAAGGCCCCCACAGTGGTCCGCTGCATGCGCCTTGGCCTCGCCCAGATCAACACCACGGTCGGTGACCTGTCCGGCAACATCCGGCTGATCCTCGACGCCTACCGCGACCTCGCCGCCCGGGGCGCGGAGCTGGTGGTGTTCCCGGAGCTCGCGGTCTCGGGCTATCCGCCGCGCGACCTGCTGTTTCGCCGGCGGTTTGTGGCCGACGTCGAGTCGGCGCTGGCGGAGATCGCCGCGGCGGTGGGCGGCGTGCCCGCGCTGGTGGGGTTCATCGAGACCAACCCAACGGGGCAGGGCCGGCCGTTCTTCAACGCCGCCGCCTGGTGCCACAAAGGCGAGGTGGCCGCCGTCGCCCGCAAGTGCCTGCTGCCGACCTACGACGTGTTCGACGAGGACCGCTATTTCGAGCCGGCGTCCGGCCCGCGCGTGATCGAATTTCAAGGGCGGCGCATCGGCGTGACCATCTGCGAGGACATCTGGACGCACCCGATGATTTCGACGCGGCGCCTTTATCACGGCCAGGATCCGGTCTCGCAGCTCGCCGCCCAGCACTGCGACCTCGTCGTCAATCTTTCCGCCAGCCCCTGGCATTACAGCAAGGACGAGGTGCGCGAGGTGTTGGTGGTCGAGGCGGCGAAGAAGCTCGGGTGCCCCCTCGCCTACTGCAACTCGGTCGGCGGCAACGATGAGCTGATCTTCGACGGCCGGTCGGTGGTGGCTTCCGCCCGCGGCGAGGTCATCGCAGGCCTGGCGGCGTTCGCGCCCGAGTTGCGCATCTTCGACCTCGCCGCTCCGCCGTCGCCGGCCGACGTGGCCGTCTCCTACGCCCAGCAGGAGTTGAAGGATATTTTCGACGCCCTCGTGCTCGGCCTGCGGGACTACGCCCATAAGACCGGCTTCCGGCGGGCGCTGGTCGCCCTGAGCGGCGGCATCGATTCCGCGGTAGTCGGCGTGCTGGCCGCGGCCGCGCTGGGGCCGGAGAACGTCACCGGCGTCAGCCTCCCCTCGGCCATCTCCAGCCAGCACAGCCGGGACGACGCGCGCACGCTCGCCGGCAATCTCGGCATCGCCTTCCAGACCATCGCGATCGCCGACGTGGTCGCCGCGACCGAGGCCGCGCTCGGCCCGGCCTTCGCCGGCCGCCCGCGCGACGTCACGGAGGAGAACATCCAAGCCCGGGTGCGCGGCAACCTCATGATGGCGCTGTCGAACAAGTTCGGCGCCCTGCTCCTGACCACCGGCAACAAGAGCGAGATGGCGGTGGGCTACTGCACGCTCTACGGCGACATGGCCGGCGGCCTGGCCGTGATTTCCGACGTCTTCAAGACCCAGATCTACGCCCTCGCCCGCTGGGTCAACGAGGATGCGCGCCGCGCCGGGCGCACGCCGCCGATCCCGCAGAGCTCGATCGACAAGGCCCCGTCGGCCGAGCTCCGCCCCGGCCAGACCGACCAGGACAGCCTGCCGCCGTACGACCTGCTCGACGCGATCCTGCGCGGCTACGTCGAGGAGGGCCGCTCCCAGCGCGACCTGGTGGCCCAGGGTTTTTCGGCGGCGGCGGTGAAGGACGTGGCGCGCAAGGTCGATTTGAGCGAGTACAAGCGCAAGCAGGCGGCGCCCGGTCTGAAGATCACGCCGCTGGCGTTCGGCGTCGGCCGCCGCATCCCCATCGTCCAGAAATATCAAAGCTAGATGCCTTGCGCCCACGAATTCACACGAATGGGCACGAATCCATTCCCATTCGAAGTGCCAAGTCTGGATTCCTTTAGAAAGCCGCCGCGTGCGATTAATCGCCTGAGCTGGCGCTAAACCCAAACATTCGTGAAGATTCGTGTGCATTCGTGGGAGCCCCATGTCGACCTCTGATCAGTTATTTGCCCGGGCGCTGCAGCTGATGCCCGGCGGCGTGAACTCGCCGGTGCGCGCCTTCCGCTCCGTCGGCGGCGCCCCCTTCTTCGTCAAGGCCGCACGCGGCGCCACCCTGATCACGGCCGACGATCGCGAGCTGATCGACTTCGTCTGCACCTGGGGCCCGGCCATCCACGGCCACAACCACCCGCGCATCCGGGCCGCGATCGCCGCCGCGCTGGAAAACGGCACGAGCTTCGGCACGCCGAACCCCTACGAGGTCGAGATGGCCGAGCTGATCACGCGCTTCGTGCCCTCGATCCAGAAGGTGCGGATGTGCAACAGCGGCACCGAGGCGACGATGTCCGCCGTCCGCCTGGCCCGCGGCTTCACCCGCCGCGACAAGATCATCAAGTTCGCCGGCTGCTACCACGGGCACTCCGACTCGCTGCTGATCAAGGCCGGCTCCGGGGCGCTGACCCACGGCCACCCCGACAGCGCGGGCGTCCCGGCCGCGTTCGCGTCGGAGACCGTGGTGCTGCCGTTCAACGACGCCGCGGCGCTGGAGGAGGTCTTCGCCGCGAATCCGGGCCAAATCGCCGCCGTCATCCTCGAGCCCTACCCCGCCAACGTCGGCCTGATCCTCCCCCAGCCCGGCTTCCTGCCCTACCTGCGCCAGCTTTGCACCGCCCACGGGGCCGTGCTCATCTTCGACGAGGTCATGACCGGCTTCCGCCTCGCGAAGGGCGGCGTGCAGGAGCTGGAGCGGATCACCCCCGACCTCACCACCCTCGGCAAGATCATCGGCGGCGGCCTGCCGGTGGGCGCCCTCGGCGGCCGCGCCGAGATCATGGACCAGCTCGCCCCGCTCGGGCCCGTCTACCAGGCCGGCACGCTGAGCGGCAACCCCCTCGCCATGGCCGCGGGCATCGCGGCTTTGAAGCTGCTCGAAGACGAAGATCCTTACGACCGGCTCCATGCAATGGGCCGGCAAATCCGCACCACCCTGCTCGCCGCCGCCAGAAAAAAAGGACTGCCCATGCAGGTGCCGCAGACGGGCTCGATGTTCTCGGTGTTTTTCAATCCCAAGCCCGTGCGCGACTACGCGTCGGCGCTCAAGAGCGATGCAAAACTCTTCGGGAAATTTTTCCACGCTTGTCTCAAACAAGGAGTCTATCTTCCGCCCAGTGCCTACGAGACGATGTTTCTCAGCACGGCGCACGATGGCGAGATCATCGAGCGCGCCTGCGAAATCATGACCAACGTCATCGCGGAACTTTGATTTTCACGCCCGCGGGTGGGCCTTGTCGTAAACTTCCTTCAGCCGCGCCACACTTG
>DATJUU010000060.1:0-42608 GCA_035502155.1 Opitutaceae bacterium | reverse complement strand
TTCACCGGCATCAACGCGGTCATCTCCCCCGACCTCTGGCTGCCCCTCGGCGTCTACTCCCTGTTCACCAATCCCCTCGACGACTCACTCAAGACCCGCGACCTCAACGAGCCGGCCAACCGGCCGCTCAACCTCATGGCGCGGCTGCAGCCCGGCGTGACCCTCGAGAGCGTCAAGCCCCTGCTCGCCCCGCTCGAACAGCGCCTCGACGCGGTCCAACCGCCGGAGGCCGCCGGCGCCAGGCGCGAGCTGCAGCTGCAGACGCCGTCTCGCTTCAGCATCAGCACGAGCCCCTCCGATGACGGGGCCGTCGGCCCGCTGGCCGGCTTGCTGCTGGGCATGGCCGCGGTGGTGCTCCTGATCGCCTGCCTGAACCTGGCGAACATGCTCCTCGCCCGCGGGACCACCCGCGCGCGCGAGTTCGCCATCCGGCTCGCCGTCGGCGCCTCGCGCTGGCGGGTCGTCCGCCAGCTGCTCGTCGAGGGATTCCTGCTGGCGCTGGCCGGCGGCGCGCTCGGCCTGCTGATCGCCTCCTGGAGCAACGACCTGCTGGTGCGGTCGCTCTCGGCCATGTTCCAGTCGATGAACTTCGCCCTCGCCATCGAGCTGCATCCGGACGCCAACGTGCTGGCGGCCACGCTGCTCCTCTGCCTCGCCGCCACCCTGGTCTTCAGCCTGGGTCCGGCGCTGCGCTCCGCCCGGACCGACGTGGTGCGCGATCTCAAGCAGCAGACCGGCGAGCCCGCGGCCGCCGGACGCTGGAACCGGTTCTTCTCCGGACGGCACTGCCTCATCATGCTCCAGATCACGCTGTCGCTGGTCCTGCTGGTCGTCGGCGGCCTGTTCCTGCGCAGCGCGGCCAACGCCTCCGGGGTCAAGTCCGGCTTCGAGACCGCCGGCGGCGTGCTCGCCGAGGTGGATTTCTCCCTCGCCGGCAAGGACGCCACGGAGGCCCGGCGCCAGTCGCTCGCCATTCTCGCCCGCCTGCAGCAGCTGCCCGGCGTGCGTGACGCGGCCCTCGCCACCCTCGTGCCCTACGGCAACATCACGAACGACCGCCGCGTCATGGCCGAGGGCACGGTCGTCTCCGCCGACCCGAAGGCGCCGCGGCCGGGTTTCGACGGCATCTTCACCGCGATTACGCCCGACTACTTCAAGGCGCTCGGCGTCCACCTGCTGCGCGGGCGCACCTTCACCGCGGTCGAGGCGGAGAACCGGGGCGCGCCGCCGGTGGCGATCATCGACGAGCGCATGGCGGAACACCTGTTTCCCAAGCAGGATCCCATCGGCCGGCGGATCCGCTACACCATCCCGCCGAATGACGGCGCACCGGCGGAGATGGAAGTGGTCGGCGTCGTCTCGAGCTTCCGGCACCAGGTCGGCACCGAGGCGCCGCAGGAGCGGCTGTTCGTGCCGCTCGCGCTGGCGTCGGCCCGCGACATCTATATCCATCTCCGGCTCGCGTCCGATTCGCCCGAGGCGGTCACCGCCATGCTGGGCACGGTGCGCACCACGCTGCGCGGGATCGATCCGAACCTGCCGGTCCTGCGGGTCGTGCCGTTTGCGCGCATCATCGACGGCGAGATCGGCCTGTGGGTGGTGAAGCTCGGCGGGGTGATGTTCGGGGCGTTCGGCGCGATCGCGCTGATCCTCGCGGTCGTGGGTGTCTACGGGGTGAAGGCCTACGCGGTGGCCCGGCGCCGGCGCGAGATCGGCATCCGCATGGCTCTCGGCGCGATGCCGGGCGACGTCTTCGCGCTCGTCATGCGGCAGGGCGTCCAGCAGACCGCCATCTCCGCGGTGGCGGGCGTGGTGCTGGCGCTGCTCGTCGGGCGTGCCCTGTCGTCCCTGCTCTTCAACGTCAGCCCGGCCGATCCGCTCGTGTTGGCGGCGGCCGTGGCCGTGCTGGCCGGCGCCACGCTGCTGGCCTGCTACCTGCCGGCGCGGCGCGCCACCCGGGTCAATCCGACCGAGGCGCTGCGCAGCGAGTGAGGGCGGCGGCATCGATCGCGGCGCGACCGCTGGCGATTTTTCTCACGGCGATCGACTTCTGCCATCTCCGCCAATGTCCCGAATCTGGGAAAATGCCGTTCCACAGGCGGGCAGTTTCCTGAAACGGGCTTTCGCAGTGCATTTTTTCCCATTGGTATTCCGAAGGTTAGGCCGGCCGGACGCGCATGGCACAGGCCATGCAATTCATCCCTTGCTCCCGCCGCAGCGGCGGCGAGCTGTGATCAGTGTTAAGCCCATCCGGCAAGCCGCCAGCCCGCTTACGACCCATGACTTAAATTGCCGTTCGTGACGCTGGCGGCTTGCCGACTAATTCCCGACTCTCCGGCCTCGTCCTCAGTCCCCCTCTTTCACTCCGGCCCTCAACTTCATGATCACCCTCCGAAACATCGACCGCGTCTACCCCCTCAAGGGCGGGCCGTTCTACGCGCTGCGCAACATCAACCTCGAGGTCCAGGAGGGCGAGTTCATCTCCATCATGGGCCCCTCCGGCTCCGGCAAGTCGACGCTGCTGCATGTCCTCGGCCTGCACGACGGCGCCTGGTCCGGCGAGTACTGGTTCGAGGGCGCGGCCGTCCACCAGCTGGACAAGAAGCGGCGGTTCGATCTGCAGAAGAAAAACATCGGCTTCATCTTCCAGAGCTACCACCTGCTCGACGATCTCACCGTCTACGAGAACCTCGAAATCCCGCTCAGCTACCGCGACGTGCCGAAGAAGCAGCGTGAGAGCATCGTCTGCGACGTGCTGGACCGCTTCCAGATCGTGGGCAAAAAGGACCTCTATCCCAACCAGCTGTCCGGCGGCCAGCAGCAGCTCGTCGGCGTGGCCCGCGCCCTCGTGGCCAAGCCGCGCGTGATTCTCGCCGACGAGCCCACCGGCAACCTGCACTCCGACCAGGGCGCCGAGATCATGCAGCTCTTCAAGAAGCTCAACGCCGAGGACGGCGTCACGATCGTGCAGGTGACCCATTCGAAGGACAACGCCACCTACGGTTCGCGCGTCGTGCGCCTCGCCGACGGCCTGATCGTCTCCTGACGCCCATGCGCCTCCCCCTCCTGCTCGCCTCCCTGCTCCTGCCGGCCGCCGTCCTGGCCCAAAGCCCCGCTCCCGACCCGCCGGCCCCGGCGGGGGTCCAGCCGCTTTCGCTGGACGATGCCGTCAAGCTCGCCCTGGACAACAACCGCAGCATCAAGGTCGACACTTATTCGCGGGCCATCGCGAGGGCCAACCTGCTTGCGGCCTACGGCGGATTCGATCCCAGCGTGAATTTCAGCCGGACCCACAGCGAATCCTACAGCCTGTCGCTGCAGTCGGTGAACAACACGATCATCCCGTTCTCCACCCAGATCTGGAACGATTACTACAGCCTGTCGCTCAACGGCACCACGCCCTGGGGCGCGATCTGGTCGCTGGGCGGCACGTCGACCAACCAGCGCGGCAGCTACAACGGTTTCACGAACAATTTCCTCACCACCGGCGGCGTCACGGTCACCCAGCCGCTGCTGCGCGGCTTCGGCTTCGCCGGCACCGGCGCCACGCTCGGCGTGCGCCTCGCCAAGGCCAACCGCGCCATCTCCGACTGGGCCTTCCGCCAGACCGTCATCGACACGGTGACGCAGGTCGTCGTGGCCTACAGCAACCTGCTCGCGGCCCACGAGAACCTGCGGGCGGCGCGGCGCGTGCGCGACGGCGCGTCCCAGCTGGTGAGCGAGAACGAGAAACGCTTCAAGCTGGGCAGCGTGTCCGAGAACGACGTCACGTCGGCCCGCGCCCAGGCCGCCCTGTACGACCAGGGGGTGCTCCAAGCCGAGGAGGAAGTCCGCGAGAGCGACAACCAGCTGCGCCAGCTGATGGGCGAGGACCGGTTCACCAACGACGGCCCGCTGCTCGCCGTCGCCCCCCCGCCGGTGCCCGACCTCGCGGTCGATCCCGCCAAGGATCTGCAGACCGCGCTCCAGCTCCGCCCCGACTACCAGCAGGCCCGCCTCGGCCTCAGCGAGGACCGCTACAACGAGTCGTACGCCCGCAACCAGCTGCTGCCCCAGGTCAATTTCGTGGGCAGCTACGGCTACACCGGACTCGACGAAAGCTTTGCGACGAGCCGGCAGATGGTGCGCAACGGCGACAACCGCGCCTATTCCGCCGGCGTCGAGGTCAGCATTCCGCTCACGTTCGCCCAGGGGCGCGGCAAGGCGCGCGCGGCGCGGCTGCAGCGGCAGAAGGACGAGGCGCAGCTCAAGCTCCTCGAGGAGAACATCGCGCTCGGCGTCGCCACCGCGGCGGGGCAGATGGACACAGCCCGGAAGAGCGTCGCCACGGCGCAGAACGCGGAGACGCTCAATGAAGCGCTGGTCGAGGCCGAACTCAAGCGCCTGCGCGCGGGCACCGGCTCCACCTTCGCCGTCCTCTACCAGCAGCAGCAACTCTCCACCGCCGACCGGCAATTCGCCGCCGCGCTCGCCAACCAGTGGGCCGCCATCGCGAACTACGAGCGCACCCTCGGCACCACGCTCCAGGATTTCCACATCACCCTGACCGACCATTGAACATGAGCTGACCGCCGATCCCGCGGCCGCACACCGCGGAAGGCAGGGGTTCAAGCGCCGGACGCGGGCGGCACCTCAGTGGCCGCCACCCTCGGTCCGGTCCCGCCAGCGCAACCCCCATGCCCGCCGATCTCAAGTTTGCCCTCCGCCAGCTCGCCAAGGCGCCCGGTTTCACCGTGGTGGTCGTGCTCTCGCTGGCGCTCGGCATCGGCGCCAACGCCACGGTGCTGTGCTGGCTCGAAAACCTCCTGTGGCGGCCCCTGCCCGGCGTCGCCAACCAGGGGCGGCTCGTCGTGCTCGTGTCGCCCCAGGGCGGCGGCAACGTCTCCCTGCCTGACCTGCAGGACTTCGGACGGCTCGACGCGGTGTTCACCGGCACCGTGGCGACGATGCCGACCCCGGGGTTCCTGCGGATCGGCGACCATGAGGAGTGGGTGTACGGCGAGATCACGTCCGCCAACTTCTTCGCCCTGCTCGGCGTCCCGCCGCTGCTGGGGCGGACTTTCCGGCCGGGCGAGGATCAGCAGCCGGGCGGCGACAACGTGCTCGTGATCAGCGAGGCCCTCTGGCGGCACGGCTTTGCCGCCGACCCCGGGGTCATCGGCCGCGTCGTCAGCCTGAACCGCCACCCCTTCACCATCATCGGGGTGGCGCCGGCGCCGTTCCGCGGCAGCTGGTCCAGCATGGCCTACGATTTCTGGGCCCCGCTCTCGATGATCGCCGAGGTGCGCAACCAGGGCCGGTTCTTCCTGACCTCGCGCGGCGCCCGCGGGTGGATCAACTTCGCGCGGCTGCAGCCGGGCGTGAGCGTGACGCAGGCCCAGGCCGCCGTTTCCATTGGTGACGACAGGCTTGCCCGGGCCTATCCCGCGACCAATGCGGACATCCGCCACCGGCTCGTGCGATTCTCGCAGGCTCCCTGGGGCGCCCAATCCATCATGGGGTCGACCCTCAGGCTGCTGCTCGCGGTGAGCCTCGGCGTGCTGCTGATTGTCGCCGCCAACGTGGCCAACCTGCTCCTGGCCCGGGCGGTCGGCCGGCGGAAGGAAATCGCGATCCGGCTGGCCACGGGCGCCGGGCGCGGGCGGTTGATCCGTCAGCTGCTCACCGAGAGCCTCGTGCTCGCGCTCCTCGGCGGCGCGGGCGGCGTGCTGCTGGCCGCGTGGCTGGCAAGCCTGTTCCCGGTCTTGATCCCCGCCGGCGACCTCGTGCCCAACGTGGCGCTGGACTGCTCGCTCGACGGTCCGACGCTGGGCTACACGCTCGTGCTCACGCTCGCCATCGGGGTGCTCTTCGGCCTCGCGCCGGCCCTGCAAGCCTCGCGCTTCCAGCTGGTCGCGACGCTCAAGGAGGGCGGCCGCGCCGCGACCGCCGGAAACGCCGGCCACGGTCTGCGCCGCGCCCTCGTGGTGGCTGAGGTTGCCCTGGCGCTCGTGCTGCTGGTCAGCGCGGGCCTGTGCCTGCAGGGGCTCGCCCGGGCGCAGCGGGTCGCGATCGGCTTGGATCCCCGTCAGGTGCTGCTGGCGGATCTCCGCATCGGCATGAACGGCTACACGGAGGAATCCGGCCTGGCCTTTTACCGCCAGCTCCGGCAACGCCTCGCGGCCACCCCGGGCGTGGAGGAAGCGGCGTTGGCGAGCTGGTTCCCCCTCGGCCTGGCCGGCTGCAAAGGCACCGGGATCTCGGCCGAAGGCTACCAGCGTCCGCCGGGGGAAGACACCACCTACGAGTACGCCATCATTTCCCCCCGCTACTTCGCGGTCATGCACATCCCTCTGACCGCCGGCCGCGATTTCACCGACCGGGACGACGGCCCGGCCGAGAAGGTCGCCATCGTCAACCAGGCCCTTGCCGACCGCTTCTGGCCCGGACAGAATCCGATCGGCCGCCGCATCCTCACCGGCAGCGAATCCCGCACCGTCGTCGGCCTGACCCCGACCGCCAAGTACAACCGGTTGAACGAAGAACCCCGGCCGTTCTGTTACTTCCCGTATCAGCAGGGCGCGGCGGATCTGGACTTGAACATCTGCGTGCGGACCGCCGGCGACCCGCTCGCTCTGGCCGGAACGGTGCGGCGCACCGTGCACGACCTCGATCCGGGCGTCGACGTCCTCGGAATGCACACCATGGCCGACCACGCCCGGACAGTGCTGCTGGCCGAAGTCATCGCGTCACGCCTGCTGGCGCTGCTGGGGATGACCGGTCTGGCACTCGCCGCGATGGGCGTCTACGCGGTCATGGCGTACACGGTCAATCAGCGCATCCAGGAATTCGGTGTGCGCCTCGCCCTTGGCGCCAGCCAGGGCGATCTTTACCGGCTCGTGCTCGGGCAAGGGTTGGCCATGGCGGTTCTCGGCTGCACCGTCGGCCTGGCCCTGGCGCTGGCCGTCACCCGCCTCCTGGCGGCCTTTCTCTACGGGGTGAGCCCGTTTGATCCCCTCACCTTCATCGGGGTGCCTGCGCTGCTCGGCCTGGTCGCCCTGTCTGCCTGCTGGCTGCCCGCGCGCCGGGCCACGCGCGTCGATCCGATCGTCGCCCTGCGCGCGGAGTGAACCTCTCGTGAACCGTCCTTCTCCCTTTCGCATTCCGCCTCGCCGGCTCGCCCCCGATTCCGCCGTCGCGTGACGCGTTGACGAAACTCCGTTGAACCCTCCCGTGTATTCCTTCCAGCCATGAACGACCTCCGCTTCGCCTTCCGCCAGCTGGCCAAGTCGCCCGGCTTCACCGTGGTGGCCGTGCTCATGCTCGCGCTCGGCATCGGCCTGAGCACATCTTCCTTCAGCATGGCCAACGCGTTCCTGCTCCGGAACGTGCCCTACCCGGACGCCGACCGCCTGGTGCGCGTCTTCGGCACCTCGCGCCAGACGCAGACCGGCGGATTCTCCCCCGGCAACGCCTCCGAGGTGCGCGCCACCGCCACCTCGTTCTCGGCCGCCGCGCTCTACAACGGCGACAACTACTCGCTCGGCGACCCGGGCCAGCCCGCCGAGCAGGTCTACGGCATGGCCGCGAGCGCGAACTTCTTTGACGTCCTCGGCGTCCAGCCCTTCCTTGGCCGCGGTTTCACCGCGGGCGAGGATCAGGACAAGCCGACGGTGGTCATCCTCAGCTACCGCACCTGGCAGCGGCGCTATGGCGGCGACGCCGGGGTCATCGGCCGCACGATCCGGATCAACACCCAGCCGTACACGATCGTCGGCGTGCTGCCGGAATCGTTTGAGGCCCTGATCGTGTGGGGACCGTTCGAGTTCATCATGCCGCGCACGATCGACGGCGACTTCCGCTCCAATTTCTCGGGTTCCTGGGTCCAAATCGTCGCCCGCCTCAAGCCGGGCGCCACCCTGCGCTCGGCCCAGGCCGAGCTGGCCACCCTCGCCCCGCGGTTCGAGCAGGAGCACCCCAAGGAGAACAAAGGCCGCGGCCTGCGCGTCGTCGGGCTCGCGCAGTCGAACATGGACAGCGTGAGCTCCAGCCTGCTCTGGCTGATGACGGGCATTGCGGTCGCCATGCTGCTGATCGCCTGCGCCAACCTCGCCAGCCTGCAGGTGGCGCGCGCGCTGGTGCGCGGCCGCGAATTCGCGATCCGCGCCGCCCTTGGCGGCGGCCGGCGGCAGCTGATGGTCCCGCTCCTGGTCGAAAGCGTCCTGCTCGCGCTGATCGGCGGTGCGTGCAGCCTGCTCGTCGCCCTCTGGTCGAACGACATCATCGGCAGCCTGCTGATCATCGGCAACCTGCCGGGGTTCGCGATCCCGCTGGATGGGCGCGTCTTCGCCTTTGCCGCCGCCGCGTCGCTGCTCAGCGGCGTCGCCTTCGGCCTGGCGCCGGCCTGGCTCGCCTCGCGCGCGCCCGCGGCCGAGGCGTTGAAGGAGGGGGCGCGGGGGTCGACCACCGGACGCTCGCACCAGCGCCTCAAGCGCGCGCTGATCGTCGGCGAGCTCGCGCTGGCCCTCGCCTTGGTCGGGGTGGCCGCCGCGTTCGGCGTCGGCGCCCGCAGCTTCACCCACCGCCAGGTCGGCTGGAACCTGGACGGCCTCTTCACCGGCTTCCTGGCCCTGCCCTACAATCCCTACGGCGACGACGCGCGCAGCCGCCAGTTCTATCACACGCTCGTGCCCAAGCTGGCCGCCATTCCCGGCGTCCAGTCCGCCGCTCTCTGCAACAATCTTCCGATGTATTCGCTCGGCTCCAGCCGCCCGCTCACCGTCGAGGGCCAGCCGGTCGAGGAGCTCGAGCGCCGACCGCTCGTCCAGGTCGGGACGGTCACCTCGGACTATTTTGCCGCGCTCGGGATTCCTCTGCGCCAGGGCGTGATCTATTCCGCCGACGTCACCGAGAAGGACCCCCCGGTCGCCGTGATCAACGAGGCGTTCGCCCGGAAATTCTGGCCGGGAGCGAACCCGCTCGGCCGTCGCGTGCGCCTCGGCGACGACAAGGACTGGCTGGAGATCGTCGCTGTCGTGGCCGACGTCGGCATGCTGACCCGCTTCACGGCGCTCGACACGCCGCTGCAGCTCTACCGTCCGCTCTCGCAGTCGCTGACCCGTTACGCCACCATCGTGCTGCGCACGTCGGTCACCCCGGACGCCGTGACCAAGAGCGTGCGTGAAGCCGTGGCCGGCGTCGATGCGGACCTGCCGGTCGCCCAAGCGGGGTCGCTGCGCAGCCAGTTCGAGCGCAACATGGCCAACCTCAACCTCGTGATCGTCAACCTGGCGGTCTCCGCCGGCATGGGTCTGCTGATCGCCGCCGTGGGCCTGTTCGGCGTGATCTCCCAGCTCACCGCGCAGCGCACCCGCGACATCGGCGTGCGGATGGCGCTCGGCGCCGGCCGGGGCGACATCCTGCGCCTGATTCTGGGCGAGGGCGCGCGCCTGCTGGTCTTCGGCATCGTCATCGGCATCCCGGCCTATTACGCGCTGACGATGGTCCTGCGCCAGGCGATGCCGTCCATGGCGCTCCCGGGCCTCTGGCTGCTCGCGACCAACGTCGCGGTGCTGGCCGGCGCCATGCTGCTGGCGTGCTGGCTGCCCGCCCGCCGCGCCACGCGGATCAACCCCGTGGAGGCGCTGCGCAGCGAGTGACCCGGCAGAAGCGAGCATCCCCATCCCTAATTTCAAGCCGCCTTCCTACTCACTACTCGCTACCCGCTACTCACTACTTCTCCATGCTCTCCGATCTGAAATTCGCCTTCCGGCAGCTGGCCAAGGCCCCCGGCTTCACCCTGATCGCGCTGCTCACGCTCGCGCTCGGCATCGGGGTCAACACCTCGATGTACACCCTGGTCGACGTCCTGCTGTTCCGCAGCGCGCCGTTCCCCGACCAGGAGCGGATGGTCTTCGTCCAGGGCACGACCTCGAAGGGCCAGCCCGACGGCTTCGCCTTCGCCGAGACCGACGAGCTGCGCGCGCAGGCGAAGGCGGCGTTCGAATCCTTCACGACCTTCTCCGGCTGGGACAACACCCTGGTCGAGCCCGGCCGGCCCGCCGAGCGCCTGCACGCCATCGACGCCACGGCGGACTTCTTCACCACTTTCGGGGTGCAGCCGATGCTCGGGCGGGCGTACACCGCCGAGGAGGAGGTGCCGGGGCGCAACCAGGTCGCCATCCTCAGCTACGCGCTCTGGCAGTCCCGCTTCGGCGGCGATCCCGGCGTCATCGGCCGGACGATCCAGCTCAACGCCGAGCCCGTCACGGTCATCGGGGTGATGCCGGCCTCGTTCACCTACCCGCTGTTCTGGGGCAAGATGGATCTCTACCGCCCGATCACCATCCCGCCGCAGGTGAAGGACGACCGCAACAACCACTTCTTCGCCGTGGCCGCCCGGCTGCGCGCCGGAGTCACCCGCGAACAGGCCAAGGCGCAGCTCGACCCGGTCCTGGCCCATTGGGCGAAGGACGACCCCTCGCGCAACACCGGCCGCGGGCTGCGCCTGATGGCGCTGCACGAGGCGACGATGGACAGCACCAGCCGCTTCATCGTCTGGCTGCTCTTCGGCGTGGGCGCGGTCGTGCTCCTGATCGCGTGCTTCAACATCGCCAACCTCCAGCTCGCCCGGGCCGCGGCCAACACCCGCGATCTCGCCATCCGGTCCGCGCTCGGCGCCTCCCGCGCCCGGCTCATCGTCCACCAGTTGACCGAGTCCCTCGTCCTCGGCCTGGGCGGCGGCGTGGTCGGGCTGCTCGTCGGCGCCTGGGCCAACGACCTGATCGGCCGGTCGATCCATCTCGGCGATCCCGGCACCACGCTGGCGCTGCCGATGAACGGCCGGGTGTTCGCCGAGGCGCTCGCCGCCTCGCTGGTCAGCGGGCTGCTGGCCGGCCTGGTGCCGGCCTGGCTGGCCTCGCGCGGCGACATGGTGACGACCCTCAAGCAGCAGTCCCGCGGCTCCACCGCCGGCCGCGCGAGCCACCGGCTGCGCCACAGCCTGGTCGTGGCCGAGGTGGCGCTGGCGCTCGCGCTGCTCGCCACCGCCGGCGTCATGATCCGCGGTTTCCGCGCCCTGCTGCAGCGCGACCAGGGCTGGGACACCGTCCACGTGCTCGCCGCCAACATCCACCTGCCCGAGCAGTCGGTCTACCAGACCGAGGACTCCCGGCGCCTGGCGATCGAGAAGCTGGGGCGCCGGCTGGCGCAGATCCCGCACGCGGAGCACATCGGCATCTGCTCCGGGCCGCCGCTGTTCGACTACTCCAAGACCTGGCCGATCGAGGTCCAGGGCCAGACCTCCGACGACCCGGCGAAGCAGCCGATCGCCGGCTACTTCATGATCGGCGCGGACTACTTCCAGACCCTCGGCATTCCGCTGGTGGAGGGCCGCTATTTTCCGCCCGAGCTCAAGGCGGACAGTCCGCCGCTCGCCATCATCAACGAGACCATGGCGCGGCATTTCTGGCCGAAGGAGAGCGCCATCGGCAAGCGCTTCGGCGACCGCTCGCAAAACAACACCCTCGTCTGGCGGGAGGTGATCGGCGTGGTGCGCGACGTCCATTTCCAGCTCAACCTCGCGAACCCCTCCACGATGTTCCAGGTGTACAAGCCGCTGGTGAACGAGCCGTGGGGCTACCTCTGGCTGCTCGTGCGCAGCCAGGCGCCGGCGACGCTGAAGACCGACCTCCTGAAGGCCGTGGCCGACGTCGACCCGAACGTGGCGGTGCAGGAGATCTTCACCATGCCCGAGGCGGCGGATTACTACGCGCACAATATCGTCGTGATCAACGACACCATGGGCGGCTTCGCCCTGCTGGGCCTCGCGCTGGCCGCGATCGGCCTGTATGGCGTGATCTCCAATCTCGTCGCGCAGCGCACTGCCGAATTCGGCATCCGCCTCGCCCTGGGCGCCAAACCGCGCGACGTGCTCGGCCTGGTGCTGCGGCGGGGCGTCGGCCTCACCCTGCTGGGGCTGGTGATCGGCGCCGCGCTCGCCTACGCGCTGAACCTGGCCCTGCAGGCGTCGATGCCGCGCATGGCGGCCTCGGACCCGGTCACCATCACGCTCGTGGCGCTGGCGCTCATGGTCGTCGCGCTGCTCGCCTGCTGGCTGCCGGCCCGCCGGGCCACGCGCATCAACCCGCTCGATGCCCTCCGCGCCGAATAACCACCCGGCGAGCCGAATGAGCATGTCCGTCTTTCATCCCGTTTCTTCACCCTGTTGCCGCTCGCCGGTCCCCGGCGAGCGCGACGGGTGATCGTCCGCTCCCGCCCCCGGGGCCCCGCCCCTGCCGCCGCCCGAGCCTCCAGCTCAACCCATCCCTTCCATGCTTTCCGATCTGAGGTCCGCCCTCCGCCAGCTCGCCAAGTCGCCTGGCTTCAGCCTCGTGGTCATCCTGACCCTGGCCTTCGGCGTCGCGGTGAACATCACCATCTTCGGAACGCTCCGGATGTTCCTCCTGCGGCGCCTGCCCGTGCCCGAAACCGACCGGCTCGTGATGGTGCTCCAGCGCGACGACGCCTACAAGATGCCGATCGGGCTGTCGTTCCCCGACTTCAAGGACTACCGGGAGCGGGCCCGTCAGGTCCGCGACCTGCTCGCCTACATGCCGAATCCGGTGAACCTGAGCGCGCCCGGTCAGGCGCCGGAGCGCACCTGGATCGAGGTGGTCACGCCGAACGCGTTCCAGGCCCTGCGGGTGCCGGCGGCGGTCGGCCGCACGCTGCTGCCGAGCGACGGCGAAGCCCGGGGCGGGGCGCCGGTGGTCGTGCTCAGCCACGACTGCTGGCAGAACCGCTTCGGGGCCGATCCCGCGATCGTCGGCCGCGTCGTGATTCTGAACGGCCACCCGTTCACGGTGGTGGGCGTGGCGCAACCAGGATTCCGCTCATTCTCCGTGATGTGGACGGTGAGCGGTTTTGTGCCGACGGGCGCGCTCGACGCGCTGCGCGAGAACGGCGCCGGCGTCCTCGAATGGCGCAATGCGGCCGGCATCTGGCGCGTGCTGGGCCGGCTCGGCCCCGGCGTCTCGCTCGAATCCGCGCGCGCCGAGGCGGCGGTGATCATGAGCCAGCTGGTGCGGGACTTTCCGGACGATCACCACAAAACCCGCGCCATGGTGATCCCGGAGAGCCACGCCCGGCCCGACCCGGTCATCTCCGATTTCCTCCTCGCGCTCACGGCGCTCTTCATCGGCCTGGTCGGTCTGGTGCTGTTCATCGCCTGCGCCAACGTGGCCAACCTGCTGTTCGCCCGCGCGGCCACCCGCCAGCGGGAGCTCACCCTGCGGGCCGCGCTCGGGGCAAGCCGGGGACGGCTCGTGCGGCAGATGCTTTTGGAGAGCCTGCCGCTGGCCGCCTTGGCCGGCGGCGGCGCGTGGCTCATCGCCGGCTGGGGGGGCGCCTTCCTGGCCCGCTACGCGCCGCAAGGCGACATCCCGGTCAACATGGATCCCGGCCCGCCCTGGCCGAGCGTCGTCTTCACGGCGGCGATCTCCCTGGTGGCGGCCCTGGGCAGTGGTCTCCTGCCCGCGTTGCGGGCCTCGCGCATCAATCTCGTCGACGACCTCAAGGAAAGCGCCGGCACCCAGGCGACCCTCGGCCGCCACCGGATGCGGAATCTGTTCGTCGTGAGCCAGGTCACGTTTTCCGCGGTCGTCCTGATCTGCGCCGGCCTGTTTGTGCGCAGCCTGCAGCGCCTGCGCTCCGTCGACCTCGGCTTCCGGGCCGATCACCTGCTGCTCGTGTCCTTTGATCTCGGCCTGCAGGGGTACCCTCGGGATCGCGGCCTGGTGTTTGACCGCCAGTTGTTGGAGCGCGTAAACGCGCTCCCCGGCGTGCGGCAGGCGTCGCTCACCAGTCACATGCCGTTCGATCCGCTCGGTTATGACGGGCGCGATATCTGGCCGGAGAATCCGCCACCCCAGATGAAGGAGGGCAACACCTCGGTCGGGGTGGCCCATGTGGCGCCCGGTCATCTCGAGTTGCTGGGCACGCGGCGCTGGCGCGGCCGGACGCTCGCGCCGACCGACACCGCCGAGACCCCGCGCGTGGCGGTGGTCAACCGGGCCCTGGCCGACCTGTGCTGGCCCGGGCAGGACGCGGTGGACAAGCGCTTCCGCCCCTGGAAGGACGGCCCGTGGATCCAGGTCGTCGGCGTCGTCGAGAACTCGAAGTACCTGATGATGACGGAACCGGTCCGGCCGTATTTCTACGAGCCGCTGGCCCAGGCCTATGCCGCCCCGCTCACTTTGGTGATCCGCACCGCCGGGGACCCGAACGCGCTGACCAAGGCGGTGCGGGGGGCGTTTCGCGCCCTGGATCCGAATCTGCCCCTGTATGGCGAGCGCACCATGGAGGACCTGATGGGCGCGAGCCCGCTCGCGCTGCTGCCGATGCGGATGGGGGTGACGCTGACCGCCGCGCAGGGCATCATCGGGCTGGCCCTGGCGATGATGGGGCTTTCTGCGGTCGTGTCCTTCGGCGTGGCGCAGCGCACCCGCGAGATCGGCATCCGGATGGCGCTCGGCGCCGACGCCGTGAAAGTGGTGCGCTTCGTGGTGCGGGAGGGCCTCCGCCTGACCGCGTTGGGCCTCGCGGCCGGCTTCGTCCTTGCCCTCGGCCTGAGCTTCGGCCTGTCCCACCTCTTGTACGGCCTGAATCCGATCGACCCGCTGGTCCTCGGCGGCGTGACGCTGCTGCTGCTTTCCACCGCCCTGCTCGCCTGCTGGCTGCCGGCGCGGCGGGCGACCAAGGTCGATCCGATCATCGCGCTCCGCACGGAGTGAATTGGCGTCGGGATATCGCCCCGTCGGATGCCGTCCCGGATGTGGGAATCCGGTGTTCCAAAGACGAACCACTCCGTCTTGATTTGGTGACACTCACATCTCCAAGTCATTGTCCACCAATAAACTCAATGGACGTGTGATTAGGATGGCACAGCCGATGCATTACAATAACTGCATTGCAGCCCGTCGTCCTGCTCTCGCCACCTCAATCCAATTTCTGCCGGCGCGGACCTGCTCGCAGCCGCCGCTGACCGACCGCCGCTGGCACGAATCCAAACCATCCCCGCCATGATCTTCGAGTCCTTCTTCCAAGATCTCCGCATCGGCTTCCGCGTCCTCATCAAGGAGAAGTCGTTTTGTCTGCTCGCTGTCGTCGTCCTCGCCCTCGGCATCGGCGGCGTCGCCACCATGTTCAGCGTCGTCAACGCGACGATGCTGCGCGGTTTCTCCTTTCCCCACGCCGAACGGCTGGCCGGCGTGCAGGTGATCAACGTCACCGACACCACGCAGCGCGTCGCGAACGCGAACGGGTTCGGCAGCCAGATCTTCATGCTCGACTACGAGGAGATGAAGACGGAGCAGAAGTCCTTTGAATGGCTGGCAGGTTACATCAACGGCTCGACGGTCAACATGACCATCGACGGCAACCCGCAGCGCTTCACCGGCGCCTACGTGACGCCCGATTTCCTCCGCGTCATCGGCGTCAGCCCCATCCTCGGCCGGAATTTCACCGCCGACGACAACAAGCCGGGCGCCGTGAAGGTCGCGCTCATCAGCCACAAGCTCTGGCAGGACAGCTTCGCCTCCTCGCCCAACGTCGTCGGCAAGGCCGTGCGCGTCAACGGCGCCCCCGCCGTCGTGATCGGCGTCATGCCGCCGGGCTTCGAGTTCCCGCTCAACGAGCAGGTCTGGCTGCCGCTCTACAGCGAGTTTCCGCCGCAGCCGCGCAATGTGCAGACGCAGAATGCGCCCACGATCGCCGTCATGGGCCTCCTCCGTCCCGGGGTGCCGTTCGACCAGGCGCAGGCCGAGTTCTCCGCCATCGCCCGGCGCCTCGCGACGGCGTTTCCGGACACCAACAAGCACTTTGACACCGCCCTCGTGCAGCCGCTGGTCAAGTCGTTCATCGGCCCCGCGGTCTCCGGCCTGCTCTGGACGATGCTGGCGCTGTGCGGCGGCCTCCTGCTCATCGCCTGCGTCAACGTGATGAACATGCAGTTCGCCCGGGCCACGCTCCGGGCCAAGGAGCTGGCCATCCGCTCCTCGCTCGGCGCGACCCGCACCCGTCTCATCCGCCAAATGCTGACCGAGAGCCTGCTCCTCGCCGTCATCGGCGCCGCCGTCGGCGTGGAAATCGCGGTCTACTCGACCGGCTACCTGCAGGCGGCCACGCACAACCAAGCCAATCCCATCCCGGCCTACATCGTGTTCAATGTCGACAGCCGCGTCCTGCTGTTCGTGGTCGCCGCCACCGCCGTCGCCGCGATCGCCTCGGGCTTCGTGCCGGCGTGGTTCGCCTCGCGCGCCAGCGCGGTCGAGGCGCTGAAGGAATCGGGCCGCGGCAACACCAGCCGCACCGTCAACCTGCTCACCCGCGGGCTCGTCGTCCTCCAGATCCTGGTCAGCAGCCTCCTGCTCGTCGCCGCCCTGCTCCAGGTGCAGGCCATCGTCCACCAGCAGCGGGTCGACTACGGCTACAACACCAAGGCGGTGCTCGCCGCCCGCATGGCCCTGATGGAAAGCGCCTACCCGACGCCCGAGGCCCGCAAGCTGTTTTTCGACCGCCTGCTGCAGGAACTGCGGGCCGACCCCGATCTCGAGGCCGCCGCGCTCACCAACCGCTTCCGCATGAGTTTCTCCGGCGCCGGCAAGATCGAGATCGAGGGCCGCACCTACAAGTCCGACGACTCCGACCGGCCGCTCACCAACTTCGAGCAGGTGAGCGAGGGTTATTTCGACACCCTCGGGGCGAAGGTGCTCGAGGGCCGCGATTTCAACACCGACGACAGCGACATGCGCCTGCCGGTGGCGATCGTCAACTCGGCGTTCGCCCAGAAATATTTCGGCCGCGAGAGCGCCATCGGCCGGCGCTTCCGCACCGTGGCCAACAACGGCCAGCTCTTCGGGCCGTGGCGCACGATTGTCGGCGTGGTGCAGACGACCCGCATGCTCGGGCCGTTCAACAACCCGAACGTCGACGAGACCGGCTTCTACGTGCCGTATTTCGCGACCGTCTTCGGCCCGGTCCAGTCCACCCCCTTCCCGCAGCAGTTCGCCACGGTCGTTGTCCGGCCGCGCGGCGGCGCCGCCCGGGTGCATGCCGTCGCCACCCAGCTCCAGCGCGAGGTCAACAAGGTCGATGCCAACCTGCCGCTCTATTTCGTCGGCAGCGCGCAAGACAACATCGACACGTTCATCGCGCAGAACCGGATCATCGCCCTGATGTTCTCCATCTTCGGCGGCCTCGCGGTCCTGCTGGCCTCGGTCGGCCTCTACGGCGTGACGAGCTTCTCGGTCAACCAGCGCACGCAGGAGTTCGGCATCCGGCTCGCCCTCGGCGCGGACCACAACCGGATCCTGGCCATGGTGCTGCGCCAGGGTGCGGTCCAGTACGCGCTGGGCGCCGGCATCGGGCTCGGGCTCACGCTGCTGCTCGCCATCCTCGCGCGCAGCGCGATCGCCCAGGCCGCCCTGCTCTTCGACGTCAGCCCGCTGGACCCGGCGACCTACCTCGGCGTCGCCCTGCTCCTCGGCCTCGTGGCGTTCGTCGCCACGATCTTCCCCGCCCGGCGGGCCACCCGGGTCGACCCGATGATCGCGCTGCGGGCGGAGTAGCGGCTGCGCCGCGGGTAAAGGTTAAGGGGTAAGGTTTGGGCTCAAGACCATGCCCGAAGCCCGATTCCGAAACTCACCTCGACCCAAACCGGAGACCTCAACTCTCTTCCCCTTACCCCTTACCCTTTAAAACTTACACCCTGATACCCGATGCTCTCCGATCTCCGCCTCGCCTTCCGGCAATTCGGCAAATCCCGCGGCTTCGCCGTCACGGCGGCGCTGACCCTCGCCCTCGGCATCGGGCTGAACGTCTCGATGTTCAGCCTCATGGACCTGCTGCTGCTGCAGCCGCTGCCGTATGCCGACAAAGGTCATCTCGTCCGCATTTACCGCACCACGCCGCAGTCGCAGACCGCCGACCTCACCGCGCCGGACTACCTCGAGGTCGCGCGCGAGGCGCAGAGTTTCGCCGATGTCGCGGGCTACCGACTCTGGGGCTGGACCCTTGCGCCGGCCGACCGGCCGCCGGTGAACCTCAACGGTGTCCGCGTCTCCGCCAACTTCTTCCCCGTCCTCGGCCAGCAGCCGGAGCTCGGCCGCGTCTTCACCGCCGACGAGGACCGTCCGGGCAGCCACGTCATCATGCTCAGCCACGCCACCTGGCAGGCGCAGTTCGGCGGCGATCCCACGGTGATCGGCCGCACCGTGCGCGTCGATGGCGAGCCGACCACCATCATCGGGGTCATGCCCGCGTCCTTTTCCTCCGTCTTTCTCTGGGGGCCCGGCGACGCGTTCCGGCCGCTCGCCCTGACCGACGCCGAGAAACTTGACCACACCAACGCCGGACAACGGATGCTCGCGCGCTACCATGGGGACCTGTCGCTGGCCCAGCTCAACGCGCGCCTGGCCGCCGTGGCCGAGCGCCTCGCGCAGATCCGCCCGCCCGCGCAGAGCCGCGACGGCCTGAACGCGGTCACCCTCCAGTCCACCGCCACCAACGCGGGCACCCGCGGCATCACCATGCTGCTGCTGGGGCTGGCCGGCTCGGTGCTGCTGATCGCGTGCGCCAACCTCGCGAACCTGCAGCTCGCCCGGGCCATCGCCCGCTCGCAGGAATTCGCGATCCGCGCCGCCCTCGGCGCCTCGCGCCACCGTCTGCTCCGGCCGCTGCTCTGCGAGAGCCTGCTCCTCGCGCTGGTCGGCGGCGTCTTCGGCGTGCTCGTCGCGGCCTGGTCCAACGCGTGGATCTCTAGCCGGCTGTCGGCCAACGGCGTGGTCACGTTCCAGCTCGTGATCGACTGGCGGGTGCTGGGCTTCGCCCTCGCGGTCTCCGCTTTCACCGGCCTCGCCTTCGGCATCGTGCCCGCCTGGGCCATGACGCGCGTCCGGGTCAACGACGCGCTCAAGAACGCCACGCGCGGCAACACCGGAGACCGGGTCCAGCACCGCTTCCGCCACAGCCTGATCGTGGCCCAGTTCGCCCTCGCGCTCGTCCTGCTGACCGGCGCCGGCCTGTTCATCCGCGGACTCAACCGCCTGCTGGCCCAGGATCCCGGCTGGGACCGCCAGGGGCTGCTCCAAGGCATCATCAACCTGCCCCAGGCGCACTACGCCACCCCGCAGCAGACCTACGCGTTCTACACGCGGCTCGAGGAACGCCTCCGGGCGCTGCCTGGCGTCGAGAACGTGGCCATCGGCTGGACCCTGCCGCTGTACCAGTTCCTCACCAGCCGCAGCTATGTGGCGGAGGGGCAGGCCCCGCCGCCGGCCGGGCATGAGCCGGTCGCCGCGGTCAACGGCATCATGCCATCCTACCTTCCCGCGCTGAAGATCCGGCTGCTCGCGGGCCGCAACTTCACCGACGCCGACGGCCTCACCTCGCGGCCGGTGGTCATTATCAGCGAATCGATGGCCCGGGCCCTGTTCCCGCACGAGAGCCCGCTCGGCCACCGGATCGGCGGGCTCGATCCGACCCACCGCGACTGGGCCGAGATCGTCGGCGTCGTGCCGGACCTGCGCATGGCCGTCACCCTCGCGACGCCCGCCACGCAGTTCCTCGTCCTGCGGCCCCTCGCGCAGGAAACATGGAACTACGTCGGGATCGCGGTGCGGGCGCGGGCGGCGGACACGCTGGCCGAGCCGATGCGGCGGGCGATTGCGGAGCTGGATCCCGACCTGCCCGTGCAACAACTCAGCACGGTGGATCAGCTGGTCGACCGCCAGTCCGGCTTCGGGATGGTGAATACGATCCTCGTGGCGTTTGCGCTGCTCGGGCTGTTCCTCGCTGCCCTGGGACTCTACGGCGTCATCGCGCGCCTCGTCGTTCAACGGACCCCGGAGATCGGCGTCCGCATCGCCCTCGGCGCGCAATCCCGCGACGTCGTGTGGCTCATCCTTGGTTCCGGGCTGCGACTCACGCTGATCGGCACGGTGCTCGGCCTGCTGGGTGCGGCCGGGCTCATGCGCCTGATCGCCGGGATCCTGCCCGGGTTCCCGGTCCAGGATCCGGTCGCGATCGGGGCGGTGACGCTGCTGCTCCTCGCCGTGGCCCTGCTCGCCTGCTGGCTTCCGGCCCGCCGCGCCGCGCGGGTCGATCCGGTCACCGCGCTGCGCGCCGAGTGACCCGACGGAAGCGAGCATCGAGTAGCGAGTAGCGAGCATCTGAAGCGCCGATCTTCAAGGGTTCTTCACTCCAAATTCCGCCCTCACTCCCCCTACTCACTACCCGCTACCCACTCCTCGCTACTTTCCCATGTACACCGCCCTCAAGATCGCCCTCCGGTCGCTGTCCAAGGCGCCCGGCTTCACGCTGGTCGCCGTCCTCACCATCGCGCTAGGCATCGGCGCGACCACCGCGCTCTTCAGCGTCTTCGACCAACTCGTGCTGCGCCCGACCACGCTGCCCGCCCCGGGAACGCTGGTCGCGCTTTACGCCAACAACCCGGCGATCGGCTTCAGTGGACCGGCCGTATCCTGGCCGCGCTACCAGGAGCTGAGCCGCGACACCACCGCGTTCGCGTCGGTGGCCGATTCCGCCTTCGACAATTTCACCCTCACCGGCAACGGCGACCCGATCCAGCTCAACGGCCTGCGGGTCACCGCGTCGTTCCTGCCGACGCTCGGCCTGGCGCCCGCCGCGGGGCGCAACTTCACGGCGGCCGACGAGGCGCCGCACGGGCCGGCGGTCGTGCTGCTCAGCCACGAGCTGTGGGAGACGCAGTTTGGCGGGCGCCCCTCGATCGTCGGCGAGAACATCCGGCTCAACGGCCAGCCCTGGCAGGTGATCGGCATCCTGCCGCATCTCGACAATCCATTCTCCCAGGTGCAGATCCTCGCCCCGCGGGTGTTTGAGACCTCGTTCCTCACGCCCCAGCAGATCGCCTACGGCGCCGGGTTCACGCAGCCGTTCGCCCGGCTCAAGCCCGGCACCTCCCTCGCGCGGGCCAACGCGGAGCTCGCCGCGCTCAGCCGGAGCTACCACGAGCAGTTCGCCACCGCGCTCGACGGCAGCACGACAATCGACGCGCGGCCGCTGATTGAAACCCTCGTCGGCAACCTGCGGCCGACCTTCTACACCCTCCTCGCCGCCGTCGCCTTCGTGCTGCTGATCGCCTGCGCCAACGTCGCCAGCCTGTTCCTCGGGCGCCTTTCCGGGCGGTTCCGCGAGATCGCCGTGCGCCAGTCGCTCGGCGCCAGCCGCGGCGCGATCGTCCGCCTCTTCCTGCTCGAGAGCCTGGTCTTCTCGGCGGTGGCCGGCGCCCTCGGCGTGCTGCTCGCCGCCTGGTCGCTGACCGCGATCCAGGCGCTGGTGTCCTCCCAGCTCCCGCCGGGCACGACGCTCCACCTCGACTGGCGCACGCTCGGCTTCACCGCCGGTGTCACGCTCGTCAGTGCCCTGCTGGTCGGCCTGGCGCCGGCCGTGCAGGCCTCGCGGCTCCGGCTCGCGGAGACGCTCAAGGACTCCGGGCGCGGCCAGGCCGGCGCCGGCCGGGGCGGGCGGTTCCGCGCGGGGCTCATCGTGGGCGAGGTGGCGCTGTCGGTCGTGCTGCTGGTCGGCTCGGCGCTGCTGCTGCTGAGCTTCCTGCGCCTGCAGCGCACGCCGCCCGGTTTCGATTCGCGCGGCGTCGCCTCGGCGTTCGTCGGCCTGCCGACCGAGCGCTATGCGACCAAGGCGCAGCAGGCGCAGTTCTTCAGCGACGTGGTGGAGCGGCTCCGGTCCCTCCCGCAGGTCCAGACGGCGGCCGTCGCGTTCGGCCTGCCCTACGGCGGCGGCTTCACCCGCACGCCCTACGGCGTGGCCGGCCAGCCGCTGCCCCCGCTGGCCCAGCGGCCCCTCGCCAATTTCAATGTCGTGAGCGAGGACTACTTCGGGCTGATGCACATCCCGCTGCGCGAGGGCCGCGCCTTCACCGCCGCGGACCGCGAGGGCGCGCCGCTGGTGTGCCTCATCAACGAGTCGTTCGCCCGGCGCCTGTTCGCGGGCAGGTCGGCGCTCGGCGAAGTGTTCCTCCGCGGACGCGACGCCGAGATCAAGGCCGAGGTCGTCGGCGTGGTGGGCGACGTCAAGGGCAACGGGCTGAACGCGCCGCCGCCGGACGAGCTTTACTACCCGGTGCGGCAGCTCGCCCAGCCCGGGGCGGCGGTGGTGGCGCGCACCGCGGGCGATCCCAACGCGCTGCAGGCGGTCCTGCGCGGCGCGGTCGCGCAGGTGGACAAGAACCAGCCGATCTCCTTCTTCCAGACTCTGGACTTCGCCGTCGCCCAGGCGCTGGGCGCGCAGCGCATCGTCGCCGCGCTGACGGCGGTCTTCGCCGGCCTGGCCCTCGTACTGTCGGCGATCGGCCTCTACTCGGTGCTCGCCTACGCGGTGGCCCAGCGCACCGGCGAGATCGGCCTGCGCATGGCGCTCGGCGCCCAGCGCCGGCAGGTCATCGCCCTCGTGCTGCGGCAGGCGATGAAGCTGGTGGCGCTGGGGCTGCTGCTCGGGCTCGCGGCCGCCGCCGGCGCGGCGCAGTTGCTGCGCTCGCTGCTGTTCGCGGTCCGGCCGCTCGATCCGCTGGTCTTCAGCGGCGTCACCGTGCTGTTCGCCGGCGTCGCCCTGCTTGCGGCCTGGCTGCCGGCCCGACAGGCGACGCGCGTCGACCCGCTGGTTGCGCTGCGGAGCGAGTAGCGGCGCGACCCCGGCCCTTGACCCCCGACCCGCTGCGTTCCTGGCGGTAGGGCGCGGTGATCCGCCTGCGCCCAGCCTGCGGCGAGACCAGCCGGCCCGGTCTAGCGGTAGAGAGCCGTTACCGGAGTGGCGGTGAGCACGTTGTACTGGCGCATGGCAAGCCGCCACCAGCCGGCGAGCGCGCCCGCGGGCAGGCGCCAGAGCTCGCGGTGCAGCCAGATCATCGACTCGGCGTCGAGCAGCAGCGCCATCTTCTCCTTCACCGTCAGGCTGCCGGGGCCCTCGGCGAGGAGGCGCCGCCGCAGGTGGAGGAAATATTCGCGCGCCTCCGCGCTCGGCCGCCGCTGGCGCAGGAGCGAGACGTGCACGGCGTTGACGTAGGGATCGAGCACCGCCTGGAGCAGGCCGTAGTCGTCGCGCAACGGCTCGATCGGCCGCAGCTGCTTGTAGCACTCGGCGAGATTCTGCCGCAGGCGCCGGAGCTCGTAGCCCGGCCGGTTCTCCTCCGGCGTGAGGAACAGGCCGAGCCGGGCGGCCGCGCGGCCCATGCCGACCTGGCTGAGCAGGATGGAGAGCGGGATGGAGAACACCAGGCCCGCGAGCACCGGGCTCAGCCACCAGAAGAACGAGGGCACGAGGATGAAGGCGGAGACGCCCCAGATCACGCCGAAGACGGTGTGGCCGGCGTGGGTCAGGATGGCCTCGCGCCAGTCGGTGTCGCCGTCGGCGGGCCCGCGCCGCTGTGTGACCCAGGACACGCCCTGGCCGAGGAGGGTGAAGATGACGAACTTGCTGTTGAACAGCATGTGGATCGGCGCGAGCAGTGCGGAGATCACGGTTTCGAGCAGCGCGCTGGCCACCAGGCGCGCGGAGCCGCCGAAGGCCTGGGTGAGCTCGCGGTCGCGCAGCGTGACGATCACCGAGAGCGCCTTGGGCAGGAACAGCAGCAGGAGGGTGAAGACGAACAGGAACAGGGCCTCGGGCACCTCCAGGGTGTAGCCGAAGACCGAGGTGAACGCCTCCGGGAGCATGGTGAAGCCGCCGTTCAGCACCACGCGGAAGACGTCGATGCTGCTGAGGAGCAGGAACAGCAGCCAGAGCGGCGACGCCACGTAGGCCATGATGCCGAACAGCAGGTGCATGCGGTTCATCGGGCGGAAGCCGCGCGCGAAGAGCAGCCAGCTGTGCTGCAGGTTGCCCTGGCTCCAGCGGCGGTCGCGCTTGGCGCTGTCGATCAACGTCGGCGGCCCCTCCTCGTAGGTGCCCTCGAGGTCGGCCGCCATCCACACCTGCCAGCCGGCCTTGCGCATCAGGGCCGCCTCGACGAAGTCGTGGCTGAGGATGCGGCCGCCGAACGGCTCGCGCCCGGGGAGGTCGGGCAGGCAGCAGTAGTCCATGAACGGCTGCACGCGGAGGATCGCGTTGTGGCCCCAGTAATTGCCGTCGTGCTGCTGCCAGTAGTTCAAGCCGGCGAGGAAAAGCGGGCTGTAGAGGCGGTTGGCGAACTGCTGGAGCCGGGCGTAGAGCGTGCCGCCGTTGGCGACCCGCGGCGCGGTCTGGATGATCCCGACGCCGGGGTTCTTTTCCATCATGGCGACCAGGCGCACGAGCGTCCGGCCGGTCATCAGGCTGTCGGCGTCGAGCACGACCATGTAGCGGTAGTTGCGCCCCCACCGCCGGAGGAAGTCGGCCACGTTGCCGCTCTTGCGGTTGATGGCCTGGCGGCGCTTGCGGTAGAAGATCCGGCCGAAGCCGCCGACCTGCTTGCAGAGCTCCACCCAGGCCACCTCCTCCTGCAGCCACTGGTTGGGCTGGTCGGAGTCGCTCAGCACGAAGAAGTCGAAGTGCTCCAGCTGGCGCGCCTCCTGCACCGAGCGGTAGATGACGCGCAGCCCCTCGAACACCCGGCTGACGTTCTCGTTGTAGACGGGGATGATGACGGCGGTGCCGGCCAGCGGAACGTCGCCGCCGGCGTCCCAGTCGACCGTGTTGGTGATCCGGCAGGAGTCGCCGCCGCGGTTGACGACATAGAACCCGATCAGCGCCATGCAGAACCCGGTGGCGATGTGGGCGAACAGCAGCACGAACAGCACCAGCAGCGCGATCTCGAACGGATCCAGCCCGCCGCGCCAGAGCAGGTCGGCCATGAACCAGGTGGCGACGCTGGTGAGCACGAAGATGCTCGAGAAAAACATGAACCGGCGCCGCGCGCGGCGGCGGCGGTCCACCCGGTCCGTGGCGAAAAGCGTCATCGGTGCGCCTCCTGACCCGCCGAACCAGTCAGATGGAGCGGCGACGCCCTCGTCGCCGGACTCCGGTCGCGCCCGCGACGCGGGCGTCGCGTGCCAATGAAGAGTATGACCTAGCGGGTCGCATAGAAAACCGCCGCCAGCGCCGCGACGAAGACCAGCCAGAGGGCCAGCGTCCGCAGCAGCGGCCATTTCTCAATGCGTTCGATGGTCTCGCCCGCCGCCGACGTGATCGGACCCAGGTCGATGGGCCGCGGCACCATGCTGGACACGGCGAGATCGGGCCCGGCCTCGATCGAGGTGCGCCGCATGGCCTGGACGAAGGCCGGCGGCACCTGTTCCTCGCTGAGGAACGCATAAGGGTTTTTCTGCGCCCCGTCCGTCAGCAGCAGCGCCACGCGGCCGGCCACCGTGACGCGGTCGGGCGTCAGGTCCTGCTCGTCCAGCACCTCGCTGAACCAGGCGTCCATCATCCGTTCCGCCTCCTCCGCCGCCAGCGTGGTGGGGTTGAGGTCGGGGTTCGACTCATGGCGCCGGGCGGCCCGTTCGAGGATGCGCAGGATGAGCCGGCTCTGGTGGAGGCGATTGTGGATGCGATGCGCCCGCAGGTAGTCCTCCACCCGCACGTAGGCGTCGTTCCACGCGTCCAGCGTCCCCGTCCGGGGCTGGAAGGCGGGCGGGGCCGCGCCTAGGGATTCCAGAGGTAGCTCCATGTTTCGGTCAGTACATGGGGCGTCTTCCGGAGGAAGCAACGCAGTTCAACCGGCTGGTCGGAGCCGTCGGGCCGCACGACAAACGTCACCCGCCAGGTGCCGTTGTCCGGGTTCTTCTGGATCGTCACCGTGCCCGCCTGGAGCGCGGCGCCCGCGCCCACCGTCACCACCGGTTCGATCGCCGGGTCGGCGGGCTGGGCGTGCAGGTACGGGCCGTCGAAATCGACCAGGAACCGTTTCAGCTCCGGGTGCTTCGGCACGACCGACAGGCGCGTGGCGGTCACGTAGCCCGCGGGCGGCCGCCGGCCGGGGTCGAGGAACCAGTACAGGTTGTAGCTGAACTCGAGCGGCTGGCCGGGCGCCGGCGGGTTCGCCGGGGTCCAGAAGGCGACCACGTTGTCGCTGGTCTCGTCGGCGGTGGGCAGCTCCACCAGGCGCACGGCGCCGGCGCCCCAGGTGCCGACGGGCTCGACCCACGCGCTGGGCCGCTGGTGGTAATGCGCCTCGAGGTCCTGGTAGTGCTCGAAATCGCGGTCGCGCTGCAGGAGGCCGAAGCCGCGCGGATTGTCGTCGGCGAACGAGGCCACGCGCATCTCCGCCGGGTTGACCAGCGGCCGCCAGAGCCACTCGCCGCTGCCGCGCGCGACGAGCAGGCCGTCGGAGTCGTGCACCTCGGGCCGGAAGTCGCCGTGGGTCGTGCCCGAGTTCTCGCCGTACCAGAACATGCTGGTGAGCGGCGCGAGCCCGAGCGGCGGCCCGGCGTCGCGCCGGTAGATCACGGCATGGACCTGCACGGCGGTTTCCGCCCCCGGCACGATGACGAACCGATAGGCGCCGGTCACGCTGGGGCCGTTGAGCAGGGCGTAGACCACAATCTCGCGGGCGGCGCGGCCGGGCTTCTGGACCCAGAACTCCTCGAAGGCCGGAAACTCCTCGGGCCCCGGCCCACCGGT
Organism: Opitutaceae bacterium; assembly: GCA_035502155.1. Taxonomy (GTDB): domain Bacteria; phylum Verrucomicrobiota; class Verrucomicrobiia; order Opitutales; family Opitutaceae; genus Fen-1467. Next base: position 15,977 of record DATJUU010000060.1, on the reverse strand, counting down.
GTTGACGGCCAGGCCGCGGGCGGAGAGCCCGTAGACCGCGCGGCGGCAGAGCAGGCGGAAGTAGCTGGCGCCGAGGAAGGCGCCGAGTTCGTCGCCCGGCTTGTTCAGGTCGTAGAGGATGCGGAAGCCGGCGAAGCCCAGCGACTCGGGCAGGCGCCCGGCCAGCTCGATCTGGTCGTAGACGAACAGGTTGCGGTCGAAGCCGATGGGGCGCACCCGCGGGCCGTCGAGCTCGTTGACCTGCACGGTGTGGGTATAGAACAGGCCGGGGTGGAAGAACTGGAGCTGGAAGGGCAGCTGCTCACCGCGCCACAGGGTCTGGTCCGGATTGAACCGGATGTGGCGGTACTCGTCGTAGGTGAGGTCGCGCAGCACCGGCGGCACCTCGGCGGGCGCGCGGTAGGGCTCGGCGGCCAGGCGCCGCGCCTCGAACCGAAGGCTCTCGAAATCGAAGACGTCGCCCCGGGCGCCGGCCGCGCCCGCCACGATCGCCAGCAACAGGAGTCCGCTCCGCCGTCGTTTCATGCCCGGTAATAGTTGCGCTGCTTGTCGGAGACGGGCAGCCCGGCGCGCTCCATCACCGCCAGCAGGTCCTCCCACGCGGCGCGCTTGGCCCGGGTCGCCGCCACCCTCCCCTCGGCCTCCTTGCGCAGCAGGTAGCTCGGATGGTAGGTCACGCGCAGCGGCCGGCCGTGGTAGTCATGCCAGCGACCGCGCACCTCGCCGAGCGCGCGGAAGCTGTGCGCGCCGAGCAGGCCGCGCGCCGCCGTGGCGCCGAGGGCCACGAGCAGTGTCGGCGCGACGACCTCGATCTGCGTGGTGAGGAACGGCAGGCAGAACGCGATCTCCGCCGGCGACGGCTCGCGGTTGCCGACCTGCGCGCCGCCGGCGCGGCGGGTCGTCTCGGGCCGCCAGTTCATGATGTTGCCGATGTACACGTCGCTCCGCTCGAGGCCCATGCCCTTGATCATCCGGGTCAGCAGCTGCCCGGCCGGGCCGACGAACGGCTCGCCCTGCAGCTCCTCCTCCTCGCCCGGCGCCTCGCCCACGAACATGATCTTCGCCTCGAGGCTGCCCACGCCAAACACCACCTGTCGTCCCGGCGGCACATGGGCCCGACAGACCGGGTGATTGAGCACGAGTTCCCGCAACGCCGCCCACCGCGCGGGCTTGTCCCCCTCGGGCAACGTCACCACCGGCGGTGGCGGCAGCTGGTCTGGGATTGCGGATACCGGATTGCGGATCGAAGGGTCCGGCGATCGCACGGCCGAAGCGGCCACCGGCTCCCGGGTTGCCTCCAGCCCTCCGGTAGCAGGTATCCCAGATCCGGTATGGCTCGCCGCCAGGCGGCGCAGCGCTGCCACGCTCTGATCGGACACGGCGACGGTCTTGACCCCGGCGGCTTTGAGCCGCTTGAGCTCGTCGGTCAGGGCTTGGAGGACGGCGCGCATCGGAGGTTCAAATCAAGGTTCTTCACCACGGATTACACGGATGGGCACGGATGGAATGCCGGATCGATCGAACTGTAAAGCCTGTGGCCGGCGCATCTCCTTGCCCCACGATGCAGCATCCGCGCCAATCCATCCTCCCGCCGGTTCCGTGAAGATCCGTGGTTGATCGATCCGCTATTCGCGCAGGGCGAGCAGCTTCTCGACGTACTTGCCCAGGAGGTCGAACTCGAGGTTGACCGGATCGCCGACGCGCTTGTCGCGCAGGTTCGTCACGTCGATGGTGTGGGGGATGAGCCAGACCGCGAGCGCCTCGCCATCCACCTCGGCGATCGTCAGCGAGATGCCGTCGATGGCGACGCTGCCCTTGTGCACGAGGTACCGGCCGGCGCCGGCGGGCGCCCGGACGCGCAGGTAGTGGTCGGCGCCGCGCGGCTCGAACACCTCCACCGTGCCGACACCGTCGATGTGGCCGGTCACGAAATGCCCGCCCACCTTGCCGTCGAAGCGCAGGCTGCGCTCGAGGTTGACGAGGCCGCCCGGCTTGAGTGCGGCGAAATTCGTCAGCCGGCGCGTCTCCTCCAGCACGTCGAAGTGCAGCTCACCGCCCGCGGCGTGCACGACCGTCAGGCAGCAGCCGTTGACGGCGATGCTGTCGCCGACAGCGACGCCGTCACGCGCCCGGTCCGCGGCGACGACGAGCTTCCAGGCGGCCGGCTCGCGCCGGAAGGCCACCACCCGGCCGGCTTCTTCCACGATGCCCGTAAACATAGCCCGCTTGGTTAAACGCTCGCGCCGGCTGACGCGAGGAATCTCCGAAGGGGTCGCCGGTTCAGTTCGTCAGGAGAACGCCATCTCTTGTGAACGTCGTGGAGCAGGGTCGTTGCTTGGCGGCACTCAAGATGCCCCACGGCCGCCGGCGGGCGTGGCCGCCATGGCCGTCGGCTCCGGCGTCTGGCTCAGCCCAAATGCCTGTTCGGGATCCGTCTCCGGCCATCGGGCCACCAGGAAGAGGATGGCGATCATGCCGAGCGTCTCGACGCCCGCGAAAAAATAGTAGTGGGCCCGCGGCCGCCCAGGAGCACCGCCGGAATATTGATCACCACCGCCGCGATGTTCGCATAACGGTTGGCTTGGCGGGGCAGCAGCCTGGACAATAGGACCATCCCGATCGAGGTCTCCATGAGGATCGCTCCCGCGAGTAGGCCGGCGGGCACCCGGGCAGTGCCAACCATGATCCGCCGAATGGGAGAGGCCGGATCCATCAAGGAGAGGATGTCGGCATAAATCATGTTCAGCAGGACGAACATCCACAGGAGTGGAAGCAAGGCGCGCCGCGGTGCGCCCACATCTTGATCGTTAGTTCTCATGGGACCGTTCAACCACAAGTGGCAGCAGCAACAGATTTGGCCACCATCTGAGGGTGCTTCGTTTCATGGCGTCCAAATGACCGAACGTCATATATGAAATCCGCGCGGGACGACGACCTGAATCAGGGAAAGATGCGGAGCGAAGCCGGGCCACGCGTACCAAGGTCAAATCCCGCGCGTTGTTTCTGTCGGCCGGTCAGGCTGATTCACTCCTTTGCCTGATCTTGGTCCAGCTGAAGAATGAATTCTTCCGTGTCTTCGCCTCTGCCATTGGCGAAACCCTTGTCCTTTCCGATGATCCTAAAACCGCATTTTTGCAGCACCCTGATCGACCCGAGGTTGTCCGTTGCGGCCCTGGCGAAGATCGGCCGATCGGTAACCAGGTGGAGCATCTGACTGAGCGCCTGGGTCGCCATTCCCCTGCCCCAGAACTCCCGTCCCAGCCAATAAGTGACCTCCAGGTTCCCGCCCTGCGGAAAGCATGCGACGTGACCCACGACTTGTCCCCCGGCAACGATCGTCCTGTTTATGTTTTGCGACGAACGCAGTATTTTCGCCCAATGGGCGTCGAAAGCCGCCCGGTCCTTGGGGTCGTCAGCGACGAATGCCGCCATCCTGTTCGCTTCCGGGTCGAGTTGATGCGCGAAGAAAGCCTCGAGGTCGGCAGGCTCGACTTCCCTGATCGTGATACTCTCGGATCTGCTCATTGTTCTGGCCCAATCCGTCAGCTTACCCACGCCGAACTGAAGAGGTTTGATTGGAGGGCGGACAACCTGGAGGCGTCGGATGGAGCGCCGTGCTAGACTTTGTTGCCGGCGGCCACCGGCAAGGGATGCTTCATTTCAACGCTGATCACGCGAAGATCACTCGGGCCAACATTCTCGAGGGAATGCGGTGCCAACGCTTGGCTCCAAAGCGCCGGCGGCGGCATCACGAGCGACGGGACGGTTCGACTGTCCAACATAATCTCGCCCCTGGCATCACGACGAACAAACGAACTCCAGCTGACGATATACAGCGCTGCGGGCCAGCGATGCGTGTGAACGGGAGTTCTATCGCCCGCTTTGATTCGGGTATCAAGCATTCGCACCGCGTCATTCTCGAAAAGCAGCGTGTGATGCGCAGGGGCGGCAATGAGCGCGTCGAGATGATCGGGCCAAGGGTCAGACTCCAACGATTTCATGGAAAGCGCGGGCGTCTTTTGATTAGGATGCGGACGCCGGGCACCTATTGCAGCTTCACCCGGCGCACGGCGGTCTCGCCGTCCCGGCTGGTCAGCAGCACGAAATCCGCGCGGGTCTTGTCCGCCTCGATGGCCGACAGCGCGGCCACGGCGTCGGCATAGGTCTTGATCTCCTTGCCGTCGATCTCGCGGACCCAGTCGTCGAACTCCACGCCGCCCGCGGCCGCCGGACTGTTGGGCTTCACAAAATCCACGATCACGCCGCGCTGCTCGGCGACCTTGACGCGCCGGGCGACCCCGTCGCCGTAGAGAAACTCGCGCACCGTCAGGCCGAGCCGCTCGAAATACCGGCGGTCCGCCTCGCGGATGATCCTGGGCTCGTCGCCCAGCGTGACGTCGAGCTCCAGGCGCTTGCCGTCGCGCAGCACGGTGAGCGGCAGCCGGTCGCCCGGCAGGCGGCGGTCGATCTCGCGCTCGAGGTAGGTGACGACGGCCTGGTCGGGCTTGAGCCGCGGCAGCGGCTGGCCGTCGAGGGCGACGATGATGTCGTGACCCTTGAGGCCGGCCTTTTCGGCCGGGCTGTTCTCCAGCACCTCGCTGACGACGAGCGCCGACTGGTTCTCCAGCTGGAGGAATTTGGCGACGTCGGGAGCCACCGGCTCGAGGCCGAAGGCGCCGAGCCAGGGCAGCGGCCGGCCGGAGGGGTTCTTGGGCACGCGGCCGAGGTACGGCAGCACCTCGCGGTTGAAGAGAAAGACGCTGCTCTCCTCCACGTCCACGAGCACGACGGGCTGGCCGCGTTCGCGGCGCGAGAACATGAGGTAGTTCTGCCCGAAGGAATTGAGGGCCAGGCCGACCAGCGCCCCGTCGCGGTTGAAGACCGGCAGGCCGGGCCCGGCGACCTCCGTGGCGGCGATCCCCGTCTGCTGCGGCATGGCCTCGATCAGGCCCACGCGGCTCATGAGAAAATACGGCCGGAAATCCTCGTCCTTGCCGCGCAGGCCGATGCCCCAGACCTGGTCCGCCAGGCGCGGCTCGGGTGCGCCGGGCACCACCCAGGCGGTGACGGGCACGAGCTGCGCGCGGATCTTCTCCTCGGCGCGCACGAAATGCCAGCCGGTGAGGACGTCCTGGCCGAGGTACTCGGCGCCGTAGGCGGTGGCGGAGTCGGGCAGGTAGACCTTGAAGTCCTTCAGCTGGCGGACCGAGACGCGCGCCCCGATGGCGGTGGCGGGCAGGACGATCGTGCCGTTGGTGTCGACGCACACGCCGAGCACGCTCACCGGCTGGCGGTCGAGCTCGTTTTCCACCAGAAACTCCACCGTGACGCAGGATTTCACGCGCTGGGCGAAGAGGTCGGGCAGGTCGGCGGCGCGGAGCGACAGCGCGGGCAGCAGCCCGAGGAGGGCGGCGCGGAGCAGGAGGCGGCGGGCGGAAAGGGTCATGGTTTCAGGATGAAGAGCGAGACGCGGCGTTCGCGCGTGACCTCCACCAGCAGCGACGCGGGCTGGCGGTCATACTGGTCATAGAGGCCCTTGAGCGTGGCGAGGTCGGCCAGCGGCTGCTGGTTCACGCGGGTGATGATGTCGCCGGGGGCGAGCCCGGCCACCGCCGCGGGAAAGCCGGGCTGCACGCCGAGGACGATGACGCCCAGGTCGCTGTCGAGCTGGTTCTCGCGGGCATAGGCGCGCGAGACCTTGCGCACGCTGACGCCCCACTTGTCGAAGGCCCACTCCTCCCCCATCCGGCTTTCGAGCCGCTCGGTGACGACCGGCACGTCCAGCGTCTCCGTGCCGCGTTTGACGCTGAGGCGGACGGTCGAGCCCACCGGGAGGCTGGCAATCGCGTTTTGGATCGGCGGCAGCTGCTCGGGGAAGCGCCCGTCCACCGTCTGGCCGTTGATGGCGAGGAGGACGTCGCCGCCATGCAGACCCGCCCGGGCGGCGGGGGAGCCGGGATCGACGCTCTTGACGAGCATGCCGATGTTGAGGGCGAGGCCGTAGAAATGTTCCAGGTCCTGGAGCGTGCCGGGCACGAGCCCGATGTAGCTGCGGGTGATCGCGCCGTGCGCCAGCAGCTCGTCGACGACCCGGCGGGCGACGTTGGCGGGGATGGCGAACCCGAGGTTGTCGGCGCCGATGAAGCCGCGGGAGTTGATGCCCACCACCTTGCCGTCCTCGGTCACGAGGGGGCCGCCGCTGTTGCCGGGGTTGATGGCGGCGTCGGTCTGCAGCCAGTTGTTGAAGGTGCCGGTCTCGTAGCCGTGCACGCCCTCGTCGTCCTCGAAGTAGCGGCGGTCGTTCGAGATGATGCCGCGCGTGACGGTGCGGGTGAGGCCGTAGGGGGTGCCGACGGCGTAGACGGTTTCGCCGACGTAGAGTTTGTCGGAATTGCCGAAGTCGGCGTGCTGGAAGGTGAGGCCGCGCCGCTTCACCTCGTCGACGTCGAGGCGGATGAGGGCGAGGTCCGTCCAGTGGTCCCAGCCGACGAGCTGGGCGCTGACGCGCTCCAGGCTGGGCAGGGTGATGGAGATTTCCACCGCGTAGGGGCTGGCGACGTGGGCATTGGTGAGGACGAGCCCGTCCTTGGAGAGGATCACGCCCGAGCCGACGCCGGCGACGAAGCGGCGCGCGCCCTGTTCGAAGGAGACCTCGCGGACGTCGATGCGCACCACGGCCTCGAGCAGCCGGTTGAATCCGCCGCTCATGCCCGCGACGGCGGGCGCGGCGGAGAGCAGGGCGAGCGCGACCGCCGCGGTGATTGACCGGGCGGGGGATTCATTCAAAGTGGCAATTTTCAAGCAATGGCTACCGAGTGCAGGGAATATGACTTTCAGAAGATCGAGCCGCATTGGCAAACCTTCTGGGAGGAAAACCATACGTTCCGGACGGCGGAGGACGCGTCGAGACCGAAGTTCTACGTGCTCGACATGTTCCCCTACCCCTCGGGCTCGGGCCTGCACATCGGCCATCCGGAGGGTTACACCGCGACGGACATCGTCGCGCGCAGCCGCCGCGCGCGGGGCCACAACGTCCTGCACCCGATCGGCTGGGACGCGTTCGGCCTGCCGGCCGAGCAGCACGCGGCCAAGACCGGCGCGCCCCCGCGCGCCAACACCGAGGCCAACATCCGGACGTTCCGGCGCCAGCTCAAGGCGCTCGGCTTCGCCTACGACTGGGAGCGCGAGGTCAACACCACCGACCCGGGCTACTTCAAGTGGACGCAGTGGATCTTCCGCCAGCTCTTCCTGCGCGGGCTGGCGTACGTGGACGAGCGGCCGGTGTGGTGGTGCCCCGAGTTGCGGACGGTGCTCGCCAACGAAGAGGTGATCGACGGCCGTTCCGAGGTCGGCGGCCATCCGGTCGAGCGCCGCAACCTGCGGCAGTGGGTCCTGCGCATCACGGCCTACGCCGACCGGCTGCTGGCGGGTCTGCCGGCGCTCGACTGGCCCGACTCCACCAAACGCATGCAGGAGGCGTGGATCGGCCGCAGCGACGGCGCCGAGGTGGCGTTTCGCCTCGCCCCGCCCGCCCAGGGCGACCTGCGCATCTTCACCACCCGGCCCGACACCCTGTTCGGTTGCACCTACATGGTCATCTCGCCCGAGCATCCGCTGGTGCCGGCCCTGACCACGCCTGACCGGCGCGCGGCCGTCGACGCCTACCGCCGGACGGCGGCGACCAAGAGCGACCTCGAGCGCACCGACCTGGCCAAGGAGAAGACCGGCGTGTTCTCGGGCAGCTACGCCCTCAATCCCGTCAACGGCGGGCGCGTGCCCGTCTGGATCGCCGACTACGTGCTCATGGGTTACGGCACGGGCGCGATCATGGCCGTCCCCGGCCAGGACCAGCGCGACTGGGACTTCGCGAAGATCTTCAGCCTGCCGATCGTGCGCACGGTGCAGCCGCCGGCCGATTTCGCGGGCGAGGCGTTCCTTGAGGACGGACCGGCGATCAACAGCGCCAACGCGGAGGTGTCGCTCAACGGCCTGCAGGTGGAGGCGGCCAAGGAGCGGATCATCGTCTGGCTGGAGCAGAAGGGGCTCGGCCAGCGGAAGGTGAATTTCAAGCTGCGCGACTGGCTGTACTCGCGCCAGCGGTACTGGGGCGAACCGTTCCCGGTCGTGTGGGTGGACGAGGTCGACTACCGTCGCGCCGTCGCCCACGACCCCGCGGCGCAGCCGGCCGCGACCGTGTCGTACACCGAGGGCGGTCGCGTCCGCTGCGCGCTCGCCCTGCCCGAAACCGCCCTGCCGCTGCTGCTGCCCGACGTGACGTCCTACCTGCCGTCGGGTTCGGGCGAGAGTCCGCTGGCCAACGTGACCGACTGGCTGGAGATCTGGTACGACTTCACGACCGGCGCCGCCGTGCCCGCGGCCCAGCCGCAGCCGGCGGGCGATCATTGGATCCGCGCGCGCCGCGAAACCAACACCATGCCGCAGTGGGCCGGCTCCTGCTGGTACTACCTCCGGTACCTCGATCCGCGCAACCCGCACGCCATCGCCGGCCGCCAGCCGCTGGAGTATTGGGGCATGCCCGATCTCTACGTCGGCGGCGCCGAGCACGCCGTGCTGCACCTGCTCTACGCGCGCTTCTGGCACATGTTCCTGCACGACCTCGGCGTGGTGCCGCAGGCCGAACCGTTCCGGAAGCTCTTTCACCAGGGGATCATCCTCGGCGAGGACGGCGAGAAGATGTCCAAGAGCCGCGGCAACGTCGTCAATCCCGACTCGGTGATCCGCGACTACGGCGCGGACGCGCTGCGCCTTTACCTGATGTTTCTCGGTCCGCTCGAAGCCATGAAGCCGTGGAATCCGCGCGGCATCGAAGGTGTGTTCCGGTTCCTGAACAAGGTCTGGCGCAACTGCATCGGCCCGGACGGAGCGGTCAACGCCCGCATCGCCAACCAAGCCGAGGATCCGCCGGAGATGGTCAAGCTCCTGCATCGCACCATCCAGAAGGTCGGCGACGACATCGACGCGCTCCACTTCAACACGGCGATCTCGACCATGATGGAGCTCAACAACGCCCTGCAGGCGGCGCCGGCGGTCAGCCGGCGGACCATGCTGGCCTTCCTGCAGTTGCTCGCGCCCTTTGCGCCCCACCTGACCGAGGAATTGTGGGCCCGCCTCGGCGAGCGGCCCTCGATTCTGGATGCTCCATGGCCGAAATATGACCCTGCGAACCTCGTGGTGGACGAGGTGAAGCTGGTGTTTCAGGTCAACGGACGTTTCCGCGGCGACCAACTGGTGCCCGCGGGCACAACCGAGGCCGAGGCCGTGGCCTTGGCCATGCAAAATGCCCGGGTTGCTCCATTCGTGAACGGCAAGACTGTAAAAAAAGTGATTTTTGTGCCCCGACGCATCCTTAATCTTGTGGTGGAATAGGATCGTTGTAGTTTGCTCTTCAAATTAGGGGGTTCACCCTATACGTAGAGATAACCGATGGTACCATGCTAAACGCAAAATCCAGGTGCCCATGAAAACGACCACAAAGTTCATTCTTTCCGCCGTAGCCTCGAGCTTCCTTGCTCTGGCCGCATTCGCGCAGGCCAATATCTCGGGCAAGGTCTTTGTCGCCGAGGTGAATGGCGCGGTGACCTACGTGGTCGGCGGAAAAGTCGTCAAGCTCGAGAAAGGCGCCTCACTGCCGGTGGAGGGCGCGCACATCGAAACCGCGGCGGGCTCGTCGCTGGTGCTGGTCTACTCCAACGGCACGAGCATCTACATCGACGAAAACACGATCGTGGACATCCGGCGGTTTTTGCAGAAGCCCTTCACGCCCGGCGTGGACACGACGGCAATGGAGCCTTCGGCTTCCGACACGCTCGCCCGGATCACCCAGGGTCGCGTCATCGTCTCGACCAATGAGCTCTCGACCGGCACCTCGATGGTTTACCAGACCCCGGACGCGCAGGTGCGCATCCGTGGCCACGAGGTGGTGATCGAGGTGCAGAACCAGTCCACCAACGTGGTCCTGCTGGCTGGCGATGTCACGGTCACGCCGGTGAACGCGCCGCCCGGTGACATCGGACAGTCCCTGCATACGGGGGAGACGGCGGTCATCACCAGCAATTCGGCGTCCACCACGGCGGCGGCCACGGTCCAGATCGTCCCGAACAACCTGGATCTCACCAACGCGCTCGCCCCGAAGTTCGCCTCCACGGAACGGGCGCAGAGCACGGTCGTTTTCCAGTCGATCACGACGCCGGCGGGCAACGGCTCCGAAACCGCGACCACCGTGATCCAGGCGCTGGCGGTCGTGCCGGCGGCGATGCCGGTGCAACTCACCGTGAGCCCTTCGACCCTGCGCACCGGAACCTAACCCTCGTCGCGGCCCATTGATTTACGCACCACACATCCGCCGCGCGCTGGCTTTCTGGGTCGTTAGTACCGCTCTGGTTCCGCCGGCGGAGGCCTTGCTCGAATTCAACGACGGACGCGACAAGGTGATGGTCAATGGGAGCTACGGCATCAGCTACGACTCCAACCTGTTCGCCCACGCCGGCGGCGCCGGCGACTACAGCCAGGCAATTTCGCTGGGCGTCAATTACACCCGGCGCGCCGGCATGATCGGCGTCAACGGCACGGTCAGCGTCGCCTCCTCCCGGTTCGACAAATACACCGGCGAGGACTTCAACAATCCCAGCCTCAATCTGGAATTCACCAAGGACCGGGGCCGGCTCACCGGGTCCTTCGGGCTGTCCGCCCAGCGCGTCAGCAACAGCGATGTCACGATCAACGAGCGGGCCGATTCATGGAATTTCGGCAGCTCCGTCAAATGCCGCTACCCGATCAACGACCGCTATTACTTCACCAGCATGACCGACGCCAGCATGCAGGATTATCTGCACAACAGTTCGCTGTTCTCGCTGTCGTCCTATTCCGAGGCGGTCGGCGTCAACTACTCCTACACGTCCAAGCTCGACCTCTCGGGCGGCTATCGCGTCCGCCTCGGCAGCGCGCAGGGCGGCGCGGGCACGCAGGATCACGCCCTGACCTTCGGCGCCAACGGCTCCATCCTGCCCAAGCTGAGCGGCTCCGTCAGCCTGGGCTACCAGTGGCGCAACCAGACCGGCGCGCAGGGTGGAAACTACGGCTCCGTCACCAGCAGCATCTCCCTGTCCTGGCCGGTGGCCAAGCGGGTCGGCCTCACCGGCTCGTTCACCAAGGACTTCGTGACCACGGCGACGGACGTGTCGGTCGATTCCACCGGCCTCAACCTGGGCGCCACCCTCAAGCCCACCGGGAAGCTCAACCTCAACCCCGGGATCGGCTATTCGGTGAGCCGCTTTCTCGGGAGCAAAGGCGCCGGCCGCGAGGACCGGAACCTCACGTGCAACCTCGGCGTCAGCCTGGCGCTGACCTCCCACATTTCTGCCTCGATTTCCTACGCCTACCTCGTCAACCACTCTAATGTCGCCTTCTCTGATTTCGGGCGGCACACTGCGAGTCTAAACCTCTCGGCACGCTATTGATCTTGATGGCCATGCATCCCTCCCGTCGACTCCTCCACGGATGCCTCGCGGCCGGCGCGCTTCTCCTTGGCTGGCCCGGGGCGAACGCGGCCGACGCGCCGACGCCCGGACCGGAGGCCGCGCCCGCGGCCAAGACCTTCATCTACAAGCTGACGCCGTCCGACCGCATCCGCATCATGGTCTACGGCGAGCCGGACCTGTCGGCGATCGCCCGCATCGACGCCAACGGCAATGTCAACCTCTACCTCGTCGGGGACGTCCACGTCGCCGGTCACACGATGAACGACGCGCAGAAGCTGGTGGAGGCCGCGTACCGCGACGGCCGTTTTCTCCGCAATCCGAAGGTCACCATCTCGGTCGAGGATTACGCGCCGCGCACGGTGACGGTGGACGGCCAGGTCAAGAACCCCGGCCCCATCTCGCTGCCGGCGGAAGCCACGCTCACCGTTTACCAGGCGATCATCCGCGCCGGTGGTTTCACCGACGTCGCGAAGGGTTCCGCCGTGTCCGTCACCCGCGTCATGCCGGACGGCACCAAGAAGGTGTTCACGGTCGACGTCGACAGCCTCATCCGGGGGAAGGACCGCAACAAGACGGAGGATACCACCCTGCAACTCGAGCCGGGTGACATCATCTACGTGCCCGAGCGGCTCATCTGAACGCCGCCGCCGGTATCCGCCATGTCCGACGCCCCCGCCCAACCCTCAGCGCCGCCGCCCCCCGCCAGTCGGGAGGAGCGTACCGTCGAGCACCGGACGCTGCGGGATTACTACATCATCGTCCGCGAGCGCCTGTGGATCGCGCTGCCGCTCGCCCTGCTGGTCGCCCTGCCCCTCGGTTACTACCAGATGCGGGAGACGCCGATGTACAGGAGCACGATGACCCTGCAGTTCGAGCGTCCGGAGAAGATCGTGATGGTCGACCAGGTGGTCGACCAGACCCCGCGCTCGGAGGTCGACATCAACACCTTCCTCGAGCGCCTCAACAGCGCCAGCCTGCGCGCCAAGGTCGTCGATTCCCTCACCCCCGATGAGGTCAAGATCCTGCAGCGGCCGTATCTGAAGGACCTCCCGCCCGGCGCCAGCCCGCCGCCGGCCGGCGCCGTCCTCGGCAGCGTCAGCGCCGACGCCGTGCGCGGCAGCCTCATCATCGTCATCACGGCCACCCACCGGGACCCCGAGGCCGCCGCCTTGGTCGCCAACCGCCTCTACAAGGTCTTCGTCAACTACCTGCTCGAGAGAAGCGGCGGCCTCAACGAGGACGCCATCGCGTTTCTCCAGAAACGCGCCACCGAGCTGCAAAAGGAGTACGTGCAGAAGGAGCAGCGGCTGCAGGATTACAAGCGGGAGCACAACCTCATTTCGCTCGACGACAGCCTGAACATCATCACCGACCGGCTGAAGAGCGTGAACTCGGCCCGCACCAGCGCCCACCTCCAGCGCCTCGACCTCGAGGTGGCCTACAACCAGGTCAAGGACTTCCAGCGGGACGGGCGCGACATGCTTGAGATCAACTACATCGCCCAGCACGGCACGATCCCCGCCCTCAAGACGCAGCTGGCGGACGCCCTCCAGCGCCAGGCGCTGCTCGGCGAGCGCTACCTCGAGCGCCACCCGGCGATGATCGAGATCGCCAATACCATCTCCACCCTGCGCGAACAGCTCCGCAAGGCCATCGACCTCGCCGTCGCCGACCTGTCCGCCAACCTCGACAACGTCCGCCAAACCGAGGCCTCGCTCGATACGGAGTACCAGAAGCAGGAGAAGGAGCAGCTGCGGCTCGACGACCTCAAGGTCGCCTACAACAGCCTGCAGGACCAGGCCGCGGTGGCCAAGGGCGCCTACAGCCAGGTGCTGGACAGCCTCAACAAGACCACGACCTCCAAGGGGCTCGACTACCACCTGCCCGTCAGCCCGATCGACCGCGCGGTGCCCAACTACGGTCCCTACACGCCCAACAAGACCCGCATCGCCCGCACCTGCGTGCTCGTCGGCATGCTCGTGTTCTTCGGCGTCGCGTTCGGCCTCAGCATGATTGACGACCGCGTCAAGAGCGCGTGGGACATCGAATCCTTCATCGGCGTCAATCTCCTCGGCATCATCCCGGACCTGTCCAGCGTCAAGGAGGAGGACAAACACCGGCTGACGCTCACAGCCAAGGCGACTCCCGGCGTCGAGGCCTTCCTCAGCGTCTACAGCGCGGTCAAGATCCAGTCGAAGCTCGACTACCCCAAGATCCTGCTCGTCACCAGCACCATCCCGGGTGAGGGCAAGACCCTCATCTCCTGCAACCTCGCCGGCTCATTCGCCCGCCACGGGCGCAACACGCTGCTGATCGACTGCGACATGCGCCGGCCGATGCTGCACCGCCACTTCAACCTCCAGAACGACGCCGGCATCCTCAACTGGGCCGCCGAGGGCGCAAAGATGGACGGCGACCTGCTGGCCAACGCCGATCTCGGGTTCACCAAGGTCGCCGACAATCTCACGCTCCTGCGCTCGGGCGGCCGTTCCAAGAGTCCGACCGAGCTGCTCGAGAATCCGGTGTTCGGGCAGTTCATCGAGCACCTCAAGCGGCGGTTCGACCTCATCGTCATCGACTCGCCGCCGGTCGGCGCCGTGTCCGACTGCCTGCTCATCGCCGAGCACACCGACGAGATCATCTACGTCTGCCGTTTCAATCGCGCCTACCGCAAACACATCCGGCAGTTCGTGAACATGCTGCGCGACGGAAAGAATGAGCTGCTGGGCATCGTGCTCAACGGTCTCACACCCCGCCGCATCGAGTACTACACGAACTACCGCTACTACCGCAGCTACAAGAAATACTACGGCTCGCAGACGTAGCGGAATGCGCCCCGGGCTCCCGGCCGGCCCGGCCCGGCCCGTTTTCCGGCTTCAATCCGCCGGTGTCCTCCGGCATCCTGCCCCCGTGCTGTCCGCCTTCCTCCCCGCCCCGTTCGACCCGCGCCGCCCGATCGCCCTGATCGCGGGCCAGGGGCTCTATCCGGTGCTCGTGGCGAGAGCCATCCGCCGCGCCGGCGTGCCGCTGAAGCTGATCGCGTTCGACGAGGAGACCCGTCCGGACCTGGTGGCGGAGTTTCCCGAGGCCGATCGCCGCACGATCCTCGTGGGCCAGCTGGGCAAGATGCTGCGCGCCCTCGAGCAGTTCGGCGCCGGTTACGCCTTCATGGCCGGCCAGATCGCTCCACGCCGTCTCTTCAAGGGGCTCCACCCCGATCTCAAGGCCGGCCAGATCCTCCTCTCGCTCAAGCGCCGCAACGCCGAGACCATCTTCGGCGCCATCGCCCGGGAGATCGAGCAGCTCGGCATCACCCTGCTTGACGCCCGCTGCTTTCTCGACGACCAGCTCGCCCCGGCCGGCGTCATGACCGGCCGCCGCTTTCCCATCGACCGCGAATACGTCGAGCACGGGATCCACACCGCCCGCGAAGTCGCGCGGCTCGACATCGGCCAGGGCGTCGTCGTGCGTAAGGGCACCGTGCTGGCGGTCGAGGCGTTCGAGGGCACCGACGAGATGCTGCGACGCGCCGGCGGCTTCCGCACCGACCAGATGCTGTTCGTCAAGACCGTCAAGGCCCACCAGGACTACCGCTTCGACGTGCCGGTCTTTGGCCAGCGCACCCTCGAGACGATGCGCGAGGCCGGCATCGCCGCCGCCGCCCTCGAAGCCGGCCAGGTCATCGTCCTCGACCGCCCGGCGGTCGTGGCGCAGGCGCGCTCCTGGGGCATCCACCTGCTCGGCTACTCCTGACGCTCTGGCGACTTGCGCTTTCGCGCCGGCGCCCGCAAATTCCGCCCATGCAGAACGACGTCTCCGAGGTCGCGATCAAGGGCGTGATGCCCACGGCCAACGGCTGCGCCGTCTTCCTCGGCAACGACGAAAAAACCTTCGTCATTTACGTCGACCACAGCGTGGGCAACGCGATCTCCATGACGCTCAACGGCGTGAAAAAAGAGCGCCCGCTCACCCACGACCTCATCGGCAGCATCCTGCTCGGGTTCAACATCACGCTCGAGCGCGTCATCATCAACGATGTCACCGACGGCACCTTCTTCGCCCGCATCATCCTGCACATGCAGAATGAGCTCGGGCGCAAGATCATCGAGGTCGACGCCCGCCCGAGCGACTCGATCGTGCTCGCACTGCAGCAGAAGAAGCCGATCTATGTCGCCCAGAAGGTCCTCGATCTGGTCGACGACATGAGCGAAATCCTCGAGCGGGTGCTCAAGCAGCAAAGCGAGACGGAGGACGAGGGCGACGAGAAGGAGGAGGAGGACGAAGGCGGCGAGGAAGGCGAGGAGGGCGGCGGGGAAAAAGAGCCCTGAACCCCGCCACCGGCGGGCCGGATCCCCGGCGCCCGACCCCGGGCCCCGGCGCACCCCGGCCGTCCGAAATTTCCATCATGCCCAAAATCGACGTCAGCAAGGTTGCCGAAATCCTGCAAAAGAACCACCTCGAGCCGGCCGTCCTCCGGCG
>DATJUU010000059.1:0-5477 GCA_035502155.1 Opitutaceae bacterium | reverse complement strand
CCGGATTCCCTTCTGACCACGGATTACACGGATGGGCACGGATGAGGCCAAGAAATGAGTCCGTGAAAATCCGTGTGATCCATGGTCGCAGGCGCATTCGTCATTCACCGTCCGTGCGCGGCATTGACCCCGGGACCGAATCGTCTCTGCTGGAATCGGCATTCCCCGGCTCGTGAGCGACCGCAACCAACAGGCTCCGTCCGCATCCGCCGCCCCGAAAGCCGGCGCCCCGCCGGCGGCCCGGGAGACCGGCTGGCTGCCCGACTGCGTCTACACCGGCGATAAGTTCGAAATCGGCCTGGCGTTTTTCGCCGACGACCTTGGCCGCATCGTCCGCTTCTCCCGCGAGCCGGCGGATCTCGCCGCCGCCAGGCGCCTGAGCGGTCAGGCGGCGCTGCCCGGTCTGGTCAATGCCCATTCCCAAGCCTGGCAGCGCGTCCTCCGCGGCCGGCCCGGCCCGGTCGACCGGGCGGCGGCGCCCCTGACTCCGGTGGACCTCTACGACGTCGCGCGCATGGCGTTCATGGAAATGCTGCTCGCCGGCATCACCTGCGCCGGCGAGTTTCACACCCTGCTCCACCAGGCGGACGGCGCGCCGTGGCCCGAGCCGAACCTCCCCGCCCACGAGATCCTGCGCGCCGCGCGTGACACCGGCATCCGCCTCGCCCTCTTCCCGGCCGCGGCCGGGCGCGCGCCGGCGGACTCCGCCCTGCGGCGGAGCCTCACCCCGCAGGTCGAGCTGTTCCTCCGCAACCTTGACGCCCTGCGCGAGCACGTCGCGCGCAACCATCCCGGCGATGACGTCTGGATCGGCGTCGGCGCGCCCAGCCTGCGGGCCGTGCCGCTCGACCACCTGAAAGCCATCGCCGCCCATGCGCACGCCCAGCGCCTGCGCCTGCATGTGCCGGTTTCCGACCTGCCGGCCGACCACGAGGCCTGCGCGGCCGAGCACGGCCGCACACCCGTGGCGCTGCTGGCCGATCACGGCATGCTCGACAAGCGCTGCACGGTGATTCACGCGCTCCACCTCACCGCCGAGGAGACGCGCCTGCTGGGCGCCGCCCGGGCGATCGTCTGCGTCTGCCCGACGGCGGAGGCGGCGCGCGGCGGCGGCACGGCGCCGGCGGCCGCGCTCCTGGCCGCGGGCGCGGGGCTGGCCCTCGGCACCGACAGCCAGACGCAGATCAACCTGCTGGACGACGCCCGACGGCTCGAGAGCCAGCTGCCGGCGGACCGGTCCGGGCGCGCCGGCGCGCTCTTCCAGATCCTGACCGCGGCCGGGGCGCGCAGCCTCGGCGCGCCGAGCGGCGCGCTCGAGGTGGGCCGCCCGGCGGATTTTTTCACTGTGAACCTGTTCGATCCGTCCATCGCGGGCGCGGGCGCCGACGGATTGCTGGGCGCCATCCTCTCGTCCCTCGAGCGCCGGGCGATCCGCGAAATCTGGGTGGGCGGGCGGCAGCGCGTGGCCAACGGCCGCCATCCCTTGCAGGGCGCGATCGTGAGCCGGTTCGTCGAGCTGCAGGCGCGGCTCTGGGCCGGCGCCGCCTGAGCGCGTCAGACGCGGAAGCAGCGCACCGCGGCGAGATTCGCGACCAGTCCGTACGCCGCCAGCACGCCGAGCGCGGGCCACACCTGGCCGAGTCCGGCGCCGAAGGTGATCAGCTGATGCAAGCCGTCCAGCGCCCAGGCCGTCGGCATGAGATGGGCGGCCTTCTGCAGATAGTCGGGGGTGATTTCGAGCGGCCACCAGCAGCCGCCGAGGGCCGCCGCCGGCAGGGTCACCAACAGGCAGAGGCCCACGACCTTGTCCTGGGCCCGGACCACGGAGCCCACGAGCACGCCGAGCGAGCAGGCCACCCAGGCAAAGACGAGCGCGACGAGCGCCACGCCGACGAGGTGGTCGCCGATGTTCACCTTGAAGACGAACTGGCCGAGCAGAAGAAAGTAGGCGACCTGGACCGCCGCCAGCAACATCAGGCCATACATCCGGCCGAAGATGAGTTCGCCCCGGCGCACCGGATTGATGCTCAGCCGGCGCAAGACGCCGTTGTTGCGTTCGGCCGCGACCATGGAGCCGCCGAAGATCATCAGGTTCATCAGCAGGTACATCACCATGATGCCCGGCAGCGACTGGTTGAACCCGACCGGGATGGGTTTGCGCCCCGCAAACCGGGCATCGAGCGTCACGGGGTTGGGACTCGCGATGAGGGACCGCAACGCCTCCTCCGTCGGCGGCGCGCCGCCGGTGGTCGTCGCATGCTCGATCAAGTGCGCGTTGAAGGCGACCAACGCGCGGACCAGGCGCAGCTCGACCAGCGCGGCCGACTGATCGTCGGAACCCGCGAGCTTGAAGAACTCCACCTTCACCGCCTGCTTCGCCAACACCCGCGCGGTGAAATCCGCCGGGATGCGGATGCCGCGCTTGGCCGAGCCGGCGTTCGCCGGCGTCACCAGGTTCACGCCCTGCACGCCGAGCTCCTCCAGAAAGATCCGGCCGAGGAAGCCGGCATCGCGGTTGTCGATGAGCACCCACGGCCGCGGGTTGGACGGATCGGGCTGGCCGCGGAAGGCGAAGCCCATCGCGTACACAAAGACGGTCGGGATCGCAAACAGCCAGATGTAGGAGGCCCGGTCCCGCAGGAACCGCCGGAGGTCGTTGTGCCCAAGGGTGAAGAGGGCGCGCATCACCGCACCCCTTTCGCCAGCCGGCGCCGGAAGAGCAGCGCGGACGCCGCGATCAGCAGCGCGCCCAGCGCGCCGAGTTTCACGGCGGCGACCAGCCACGCCGCATTGGGACCGCCAAACTGCAGGTCCCGCGCGGCCGCGACAAACCACCCGGTCGGCATCAAGGGCGTGACGTGGTCGCGCAGGAACGAGCCGAGCTGCTCCGGCGGAAACATGCACCCGCCCGCCAACGCCAGGATCATGACCGCCAGGTTGTTGAACCGATCGGCGCGGCGCTCGTCGCCCGCCAGCGCCGCAATGAAGCCCATCAGTCCCGCCCCAAACAGCGCATAGGCAAGGACCAGCAGGGCGAGGATCGCGGGATGCCGCCATTCGAACCCGAAGACGAGCGTGCCGCCGCCGAGCAGGACGACCGCGCCGAGGGAGACGATGACCAGCGCCACCAGCACCTTGCCCGTGATGAAGACGCCCAGGCCTTCATGCAGGGTGCGGAAACGCGCCAGCGTATGCAGGCCCACCTCGCGATAAAGACCGCGCATCGCGTTGTCGGCCATGAACAGCAGGAACATGGCGGCCATGCCCAGGATCAGATAGGCGAAAATGCCGCGGGCCTCGCCCCCGCCCGGGGTCGAGGCCGGCTGTCCCGGCAGCGTCTGCTTCTCGTAGGTGATCAGGGGCGGCAGGCTGGCGCGCGCCACCTCGAAGCGATCGCCGGCCTGCTCCAGCAGCCGGCCCACGGTGCGCAGATCGGTGCCCTGATCCCCGTTGAGCACCGCGCGCCATTCCGGAAAGTCCGCCTGGAGGTTGCGCGAGACGGCGTTGAGGCCGGTGACCAGCGTGGCCAGCATCTCCTCCACGATCGCCGGGTGGATGGACTCGGCCGGGTTCTTGACCAGCTCGAGTTTCACCGGCTGGTTGGCCGTGAGGTAGTCGCGGGTGAAGCCCTTCGGGATGATGACCACCGCCGCCAGCTTGTTGGCGTTGATCTGGGCCAGCGCCTCCGTGCGATTGAGAAAGTGCGGCTCCACGTACTTGCCCGCCTCCTCCTGGTTCAGTCCGCCGCGCAGCATGTGCGTCAGCGCCGAATCGTCCTCATCCACCAAGCCGAGTTTGATGCGCCCGATGCCGCCGCCGGACGACGCCGGGCCGAAGGCCAGGCCGACCAGGGCCGTGATGATGAAGGGCACGCCAAGCGAAATGATCCAGGGCACGGGGTTGCGCCCGGCGCGGCGCAGATCCTTGGCGAGCAGCGTGCGCAGCATGGTCACTCCCGGAGCTCGCGGCCCGTCAGCTGGAGGAACACGTCGTTGAGGCTCGGCCGCTTGAGCGTGACGTTCTCGAGCTGCACCGGCAGCGCCAGCAACTGCTTGAGGCAGTCGGCCGGATCGCGCTCGCCCACGGCGGACACGACCAGCTGGCGCTCCGACTGCTGGATGACGCGGAACTGCTCGTGGAATCCGGGCCAGGCGTCGGGGACGGCGCCCTCGAGCCGGCCCTCCATGACGAAGAGCCGGGCGTCGCCGATCCGGCGCTGCAGTTCGGGCAGCGTGCCCTCGGCCAGCACCCGGCCGTGGTCGATGATGCCAATGCGATGGCAGAGCGTCTCCGCCTCCTCGAGGTAATGGGTCGTGTAGAGGATGGCGGTGCCGCCCTGCACCAGCCCCCGGATGAACTCCAAGATGTTGGCCCGGGCCTGGGGATCGATGCCGACGGTCGGCTCGTCGAGCAGCAGGAGCCGCGGCCGGTGCAACAGGGCGCAGCCGAGGTTGATGCGCCGCCGCATGCCGCCGGAATATCTTTTCACCGGGTCGCGGGCCCGGTCGGACAACAACAGCGCGGCGAGGAGCTCCTCGGCCCGCTGGCGCGCGTCGCGTGAGGTCAGGCCGGCCATGCGGCCCCAGAACTCGAGGTTTTCGCGGCCCGACAGCTCCTCGTACAGGGCCACCTCCTGGGGCACGACGCCCATGATGCGCCGCGCCGCCTGCGGATTGGTCCAGAAGTCGTGGCCGTCGACGACCACGCTGCCGCCGTCAGGGCGCAGCAGGCCGCAGAGCATGGAGATGGTGGTGGTCTTGCCGGCGCCGTTGGGGCCGAGCAGGCCGTAGATCTCGCCCTCCCGGACCTCGAACGACACGCGGTCGACCGCGACGAGTTCACCGAAGCGTTTGGACAGTTGATCGGCGCGGAGCAGGGGCATGAGCTGGAAGCGTGCGGAAGCCGCCCGCCGGTGGCGACAAAAACCGGGTGGAGCCGGCGGGTTGGAAAGGGAAACCGCACGAATGGGAAAAGGTTACCGGAAATCCGCCGGCGGCGTCCCGCTTCCCATTTGACGCCGGGATGTCGGCGCCGGAGATTCGCCGGGTGAAACCCCGCCTCCTGCCGCGGGCGCTCGGCGCGCTGCTGGCGTGCGCGCCGCTCCGGGCCGACGTCCATGTCTGGGAGAAGGTCGAGCTGACGTTCCACGCCCGGCAGAACCATGCCAACCCCTACTCCGCCGTGAAGGTCTGGGTCGACCTGCACGGGCCGGGATTCGACCGGCGCTGCTACGGCTTCTGGGACGGCGGGGACGTCTTCCGGGTGCGCGTGCTCGCCACCGCCCCGGGCGCGTGGATCTGGCGCAGCGGCTCCGACCCGCCGGACCCCGGACTGGACGGCCAGAGCGGCGGATTCACGGCGGCGGCGTGGAGCGGCGCCGACAAGGTGGCCAACCCGACGCGGCGCGGCTTCATCCGGGCGACGCCGAACGGGCATGCCTTCGAATATGCCGACGGCACGCCGTACTTCCTGCTGGG
>DATJUU010000058.1:0-18272 GCA_035502155.1 Opitutaceae bacterium | reverse complement strand
GATCGCCCCGGTCAACGCCTTCGTCTGGCGCGACCTCGATGGCGACGGTCATCCCGATCTCCTCTGCGTGGGCAACAATTTCGGCCCCGAACCCTCGACGGGCCGGTTCGACGGCGGCCTCGGCCTGCTGCTGAAGGGCGACGGCCACGGCGGCCTCACCCCGGTCGCCCCGGCCGAGAGCGGCATCGTCGTGGCCGGGGAGGCCCGCGGGGCGGCGGCCGTGAACATTCCAGGGACATCACCGGCCACGGCCATCGTTGTCACCCAAGCCAACGGTCCGGTGCTCTTCTTCCGCCCGCGCGTGATTCGCTCCGCGCCGCGCTAAGCGGCGCATCGAGCTACAACCCGTCCGCCTGCCTGCACCATGCGCACCACGGTTCTCTGCATCTCCATGACCGCCGCGTCCGTGCGACTCGGCGCCCAGTATGTCCCGCCCTCGCCGCCGGCCCCCGTGCCGGGGGCCATCGACACCTGGCTGCGCGCCGACAACCCGGCGTTCAGGGCCTGGGATTTCGGCGTCAACGAACGCCTGCGCTACGAGGACAAGTCCGGCGCCGGCACCACCCACGCCGGCTCGAACTACGATTTTGACTCCGCCGCGCCGACCACGAACCGCAATCAGTACTGGTTGTCGCGCCTCATGCCGCGCGTCGGCTACACCGGCGACGCGTTCTCGGTCGTGGTCGAGGCGCGCTCCAGCTACTCGATCGGTGACAATCGCTTCAACCCGGCGGCGGCGGGCGCGGGCCTGACGGAGAACGACGGGCCGCTGCAGGCCCAGCTGGCCTACCTCACGTTCGGCAGTCCCACGGACTCGCCGGTGACAGTCAAAGTCGGCCGGCAGGAGCTGACCTACGGCGACCAGCGCCTTGTGGGCAGCGCCTTGTGGCTGAACACACCGCGCACGTTCGACGCGGTCAAGGTGCGTTACCAGAATGCGTACTTCGGCGTGGATGGGTTTGCCGCCAACGTCGTCTACGACCGGCGGGACCATTTCAACGAGTCCAATTCACAGGACACGCTCTCCGGCGCCTATTTCGATTTTCCGGGCTGGTCCAAGACCAGCGTCGTGGAGGCGTACCTCTTCGCCCGCAACGTCGCCCGCGGCATCGTCACCGACAACTGGTCGCCGGTCCCCGCGCCCTTCCGGCTGACCGCGCCCCAAGACGTCTACACGCTCGGCTACCACGCGAAGTCCAAACCCGGCGCCTTCGGGCCCTGGGATTACGGGGTTGAGTTGATGTATCAATTTGGCAACCGCACCGCCGTCTTTCCGGCGACGCCGGTGGCGACGGCACTCGCGGCCCCTCGCCTGCGGCATCAGGCTTGGGCGTTCGTCCTGCAAGGCGGCCACACCTGGAAGGCCGCGCCACTCCAGCCACGCCTCGCGCTGATCGTGAGCGCCGCCTCCGGGGACGACGCCACTCCCGGCGCCAGCTCGACGTTCCAGAATCTCCTGCCCTCCAACCACGGCCTCTACGGCGCGATGGACCTGTCGGGCCTGCAGAACCTCGAGGATCTCCGGCTGTCGCTCTCCGGGAAGCCGACCGCCGCCACCAGCCTCGCGGTCGACCTGCACCAGCAGTTTCTCCAAGACACCAACGACTATTGGTACAACGCGGCGGGCGTCCCGCGGATCACGCCGGGCGCCGCCGCCGGCAGCCACCGCGGCTTCGGGCTCAACCCGGGCTACGGTTCGAATCTCGGTCAGGAGCTGGACCTCGCGGGCGGCTGGGCCGCGGCGCACGGGCTGCTGCTGGAGGCCGGCATCGGCCACTTCTTCCGCGGCCAGTACATCAAGGAATCGTTCGAGGTGATGGGCTCAAAGGACGCCAATTACCTTTATCTGCAGGCGACGTTGAACCTCTGAACGGCCCGCCGCCAGTTTGTGGTCGCCAACCGATGCGGTCCCGCCAAAAAAAGTCAGCCGCCTTGGTCCGCCCGCGCGCCGCGGTGGTCCGCGGCCGCGCCCTTATGAAGCCCCTCCTGCCTGGAATCGTCGCCCTCCTGCTGTTATCCCCGGCGTTCGCCCGCGCCGCCGCCGGGCTGGCGGACTCCCCCTCGGCGTTCGTCCGCGCCCAGGCGCACGGCCCGGTGCAATGGGAACCCTGGTCGGAGGACACCCTGCGCCGCGCCCGGGCCGGCAGCAAGCCGGTGTATGTCTTCGTCGGCGACTTCCTCAGCGAACTCAGCCGCGCCACCAGCCAGCAGTCGTTCGCCAATCCGGAGACGGCGGCCTATCTCAACCAGCACTTCGTCTGCGTGCTCGTCGACCGCGAGGAAAATCCGGCGCTGGCCGCGGCGGTGCGCTGGTACCTGCAGACAGTCAAACAGACGGACGGCTGGCCGGCGCACGTCTGGCTCACCCCGGACCTGCAGCCCTATGACGGCGGGGGCTATCTCCCGCCGACGCAGGAATGGGGCGCGCTGAGCTTCCCGCTCGTCATGCGCCGGGCGGGCGAGGCTTGGACCGCCGATCCCGCCGCGTGCCGCCGGCAGGCCGCCCAGGCCATGGCGATGTTGACGGCGCCCGGGCCGGCGCCGGGGCTGGTGACGGATCTGCCCGCCCGGCTCGAGCGCGCCGCGGCGGCGTGGGGCGCGACCTTTGACGCGGCGCACGGCGGCTTTGGCGCCGCCCCCAAGTCGCCCGAGTCGGAACTGCTGCGCTTTCTCCTCGGGCAGTCACCGGACGGTCGCGCCCAGACGCTGGCCACGCTCCGGGCACTGCAGCAGAGTCCGGTCCGCGATCCGCTGGACGGCGGGTTCTTCCGCCGTGCGGTCGACGCCGCCTGGCGCGTGCCGTACCGGCAGAAAACCCTCGGCGACCAGGCGCGGATCGCCCTCGCCTATCTCGACGCCGCGGCGGCCACCGGCGACGACGCCTTCGCGGCGGCCGCCCGGGGCGCGCTCGACTACGCGCGGCAACGGCTCGGCGCGGCCGACGGCCATTTCGCCGCCGCCGAGGACGCGACCGCCGCGCAGGACGCCGGCTACTACGTCTGGACCGCGGCGGAGATCGACGCCGCGCTGGGCGGCGCCGCCGCCGCGTTCAAGACGGCCTACGGCGTCGCCGCCGCCGGCAACGTGTCCGCCGACGACGATCCGAGCGGAACCTACCGCGGGCGGAACTTCCTGTTCCGGGCCACCCCGCCCGGCGACGCGGGCGCCGAGGCGCGCCTGACCGCGGACCTGCAGAAACTGCGGGCGGTCCGCGACCGGCGGCCCGCCCCGGCGCGCGACGAACGTGCAACCGCCGGCGCACACGGCCTGATCCTGGCCGCGCTCGCCCAAGCGGCCCGCCAGCTTCACGATCCGGCGCTGCTCGCCGCCGCCGGGCACACCTTCGCCTTCGTGCAGCAGCGGCTGGTCACCTCGCCGGCCGGTGACGGGCGCCGGTTTGCCGACGGCGGGGAGCCGGCGGCGCCGGCCGACTATGCCGCCCTGGCGCTGGGCTGCCGCGAGTTTGCCCGGGCCGCGCACCGGACCGACGCCGACGCCCTGGCCGACCGGCTGCTGGCTCAGGCTGACACCCAGTTCTTCGACTCCGCCCGCGGCATCTACCTCGCGGCGCCGGCGACGATGCCGCCCGGCGTGTTCGTGCGCGCCCCCGCCGGTGGTGATGCGCCGGCCGCAGAGGCGCTGGCGCTGCTCGCCGGCGCGCCCGCGGGGCCGGCGGCCGCCATGAGGCAGGCCCTGGCCGGCGCGCTCAGCGACGGCACCGCCGCACCCGGCGACACCCTGCTCGCGCTCCAACGGTAGACGCGGCGCCCTTGCGCCGCCGCGGGTCGCGCCTCAGGGGGCGAACCCGACGTCGCCGTCATGCCGCCAGCCGCGACGCCGTCCCGCCGCCCCGCGCAGCCGGGCGGCGACCAACTGCACCGCCGATGCCGGATCCGAAAACGCGCCCACGATGCGGGTGCGTTCTCGGACCTCCCGCAGGAGCTTCTGAAGCGGGAAGCTGCTGCGCAGCGCGCGCCGGTGTTCGCCGGGAAACTGGTAGTAACGCAACGTCGGGGGCACGCCTGCGGCGACCCGCGCCGCCGCGCCAGGCAGGCCCATCTGATGCAGCCGGCCCACCACCTGGGCCGCCTGCACCTGGGCGGCGGAACGGTCCTCGCTGGCGTGAATCGACCGCAGCATCTGCTCGACCGACGTCAGCTGCGCGAACGGCACCTCCGCGAGGATGCGGCGGTTGAAATGCCAGACACAGCTTTGCAGCACCGCCCGCGGATAGACCTCGGCGATGGCGTCGGCGAGCTCCGGGTCGTGGCCGGCCACAAAGAGGCGCACGCCGGTCAGTCCCCGGCCGCGGAGGTGCGCCAGAAAGCCACGCCACGCGTCCGCCTTCGCGGTCCCCGCGTCGGCGACCCCGAGCACATCGCGGACGCCATCGTCATTGATCCCGGTCGCCGCCAACACCGTGACCTCCATGGTTTCGCCGCCCCAGGCCCGCTTGAGCTCGATCTGGCCCAGATGCACGTAGGGGTGCCGGCCCACGACGGATTGGTTGCGCCAGCTTTCGATCCGGGCGGCAATCCGCTCCGCGCATTCGCCGACTGTGGTGAGTTTCACCCGGGCGCCCCACAGGGCTTCAGCCAGACCCTCGGCCTGCCGCAGGGAAATGCCGGCATGATAGAGCTCCAGCACCGCCTCCTCCATGCTCCCTTCGTGCCGGCGGTAGCGCTGGAGAATCGCGACGCCCACCGGCTGGTTGCGCGTGCGCGATGGGCGCGTGCCCCGCTCCCCGGGGTCGAGGCCGGGGCGCCCCGTGCCCTCCTTCGCCCCGCGCCTCGATTTCGGACGGACGGCCCGCGCAGGATCCCGTTTGCCGTCCATCCCATCAATGGGCGGTGGCGGCACGCCGACGATCGCGGTGTCTTCCAAATCCCTCATGAGGTCCCGTGCGCGCCCCGGCGGGGCCGGCGGCCTTCGCGTTCCGGCGCACGCGGGCCGCTGACCGATTTCGAGGCATGACGATCAAGCGGCGCCCCGCCGGGCGCCGCAAACGGCCCGGCACTCTACTTGTAGAGTTGGGGCGGTCCCGCCGCGCTCTCCGGCGAACACCCCGGCCAATCACCGGCCGCGCCAAACGAAAGCGCCGCCGCAGCGGGGGCTGCGGCGGCGCGATGATGATTAAGCGGAATCAGTCGGTCGCCAACTGTCTAGAAGCTGAAGGTGTTGGTCACCATGAACTCCTGGACCGGGGCGAGACGGACCGACGCCCAGGTGTGGCCGTCGGGTTGGACGGAGATCGGGATGAGCTTGTCCTTCTTCCCCACGTTATAGACGTTGACCTGGATTCTCCAATCGATCTTGTCCGTGAGCTTGCGCTCGTAGCTGACCCAGAGATCGAGCGCGTCTTCGGACGGACCGTAATAAGGCTGGCTCAGGTCGAAGCTGGCGAGGGTCGGATTGGTGGCATTGGGGATGACCGGATAGCCGATGACCACCTTGTCCTGCCAGCGGTAGCTGGCGCCGACGCCGACGGCCTTGAGGAAGCCGTGTTTGAACGAATAGTTCGTGACGACGTTGTAGCGCCATTTGCGCAGTTCGGAAGCGGCGGCGTTTTCCTGCAGCTTCAACAGCGTGTATTGCCCGCGCCAGCCGACCCAGTCCTGGCGCAACTCATTCCCGGCGGAATAGTCGGAGTTGAACCGGATCAAATCGCCGGCGGGCCCGGCCATCAGGGTGTCCATGTAGCTCACCAATTGATCCAGTACCGGGCCGCCAACGTCGGTGCGCACCGCCGTGGTCTTGGAGGCGTTGAACATCACGCGCCAGTTCGGCGTCGGATTGGCCGTGAGCTCGAACTCATAGCCCTTCGACTCGGTGTCCGCGGTCACGGCAAAGCCCTGCATCAACGGAGCCGTGCGATAGTCATACACGCTGGATTGAAACGCCGTATTGGTGGCGTCGTCCAGGGGATTGGTCGCGTATTGGCCCCGGTTCTGCAGATGGTCCGCCAGGGTCGGCCCCACGCCGTAGTTCCACGCATTGAAGTAGCCTTTGCCGGCCAGGAATACCTGCATCGCATTGATCGCGTCGAGTGCGGCGTCCCGGCGGGTATCGGCTTGCGCCTGCGTTTCCAGATGGGAGTTCGCCGGGCCAGCGGCGAGGGTGCCGGACGCGACCGGCCTCCCGGTCGTGTTATCCACCCAGACCGCGTCCCACATATACCGATTCCCGGAGTAATGGGCGGTATTCGTCTGTCCCGCCGTGTTCCAGGCATAGGCCGACATGTAGTAGACCTTGATGTTGCGCCAATTCAACGCATCCCGAATGGTGTTGTAGATGCCGCTATTATCGAACCCGGAGACGGTGGCGCCGGTCAGGCCGGTATCATATTTCACCGCGCGGAAGGAATACTTGCCATCCTTCGTCGCGAGCAAGAGGCCGTAGTCCTTCGTTTTACCGGTCGGGTTGGGGATCGGGTTGCCATAGATATCGCGGCGAAGGTCCGTGACCTGGAAGTTGTTCGCCTTGTCATACGAGAGGCTGATGTCAATCGGCAGGAAGTCGTGCTTGCCGAGCAGCTTGTTCAGATGCACCACCACGCCGGTTGCCGTGGAGTGAGCCTTGAAGATCTGGGTCGCCGGAAAGGTCTGGGGCAGCTGATAGACGTTCGGGTCCAGGTTCAATGCACCCCGGGCGGTGGCTCCCGGCTGGAGCTGGGCGGTCACGCTCTTGCTGGCGACCTCGTCATAGCGCCAGCCGAGGGTGGGCACGATGGCGTCGTTCCACAGGTAGCCCTGCCAGGAACCGGCGGAAGACTTCGTCTCCCGCATCGACTTGGCCGCCGCCGTGAGGAGACTCAGATCGGCGCCATTATTGTAGGCCAGCAGGGTATCCTGGAAGTTGCTGTTCCAGCCGACATAGTTGGCGGGATTTGAAACCTGCGTCAGTTGGGCATAGGGGAGGCCGGTGGCGGTGTTGATCACCGGGTTCCCGTTGAAGATCGCCTGCAAATTGGTCGGCACGTTCCACGGGTCGCCAAAGTTGACGCCCGTCGGATTCCTCCAGGTCGAATCAAACTGATAGATGTTGCCACTCGGCAGGGTCACGTTGGAGGTGATGCCCGGGATATTGGCGTTGGCCGCCGAGGATGCGTTGGCCAGGGACGGACCGAGGTAAATCACCGCGATGGGCGGAAGATTGGTGATGCCGTCGGGATTCCCCTGGAGCTTGTAGGCCGCATACGCCTCGGAGTTGGCATACATCTGCCAGCTCCGGTTCTCGGAGAAGTATTTGTCGTCGCTATAGACGCCGTTGAAACGGTGCTTGCCCAGCAGCTTCACGAGAAAGTCGTTGTGCAGAAAGTCCGAGGCGCGAACCTCGCCGAAGAGCGAAGCGCGGAGATCCTTGCGGTCACTGACGTAGGAACTGCCGCGGCCCGGACCACCGGCGACGAAGGGGCGGCCGTAGTTGGGATTGCCGACGCTGCTGTTGCTGGCGTTGGTCGGCCCGACCACGTAGTCCTGGAAGTTTTGCAGGAGGTCGATGTTGAGCGTCGGCTGACCCCCGAGGAGGGCCTGGCCGCCGCGCTGGTATTTCTGGCGGTCGTAGGTCAACTCGGCGCCGAGGCGGTCATCGAACGCGGTCTGGGTCAGGTCGATGTTGAAGGTGTTCCACTTCTCGTACTCCGACTTCGTCGGGCCATCGATCAGGTTGTGGTAGAAATCGAAGACCGTCGGGTCCTGCAGCGAGGCGTTGCGGTACTGGCCGTACTGGTAATTGGGCAGCTTCGCATTGAGGGCATACGTGCTCAGGCTGGTCATGTCGGAGAACGCGTCCGCATACTTCATGCCGACGAGGTTGACGCCGGCGCCCTGGGGCACGCCGGCGGTATTGAGCGCCCCCGTATTCACGTAGCCGCCGTAGATCCGATAGAGTTGATTGCTCGAGCCGTCGATGAACCAGACCGGCTGCTGCTGGTTCGCGTAGCCGCCCAGCCAATTGCTGAAGGTGGTGCCGGCGGAACCAATCTGGTAGCCGTTGACGACCGAGAATTTGCCCGCGCCGCCGTTCAGGCTGGTGGCATTGATCGGCTGGAACCACGGGGTGAGGCTGTCCTGGGGCGGAATGATGCGCGGACGGTCCGCATTGATATCGCCATTCTCAAACTTGACCTTGATGCTGGTGTGGAACGAGGGGTCGCGGAAAAGCTGCGGGTCGAAGCGAATCGCGACGGAGTAGCGCTTGTCGTTTTGGAAGGCCTGCTTCTGCTCGTACTTGTGATTGTCCAACAGGCCATCGACGCGGATCGCCAGCACGCCCGGAAAGAGCTCCTGATTAACATCGATGCTGTTGCGCACGGTGCCGTAGGAGCCGATGCGGTCTTCCACATTCCCCATGCTGTGGAATTCGGCGCTGTGGGTCGCGGCGTTGACGATGCCGGCCGGGCTGCCGAGGCCGAACAGGAACGAGTTGGGCCCGCGGATGATGTCGATGCGGTCCACGTTGTACGAATCCCACGGGATGTCCGTGACGAAGAAATCACGGGTGAGATCGGCCGCGGCTAGGCCGCGGATGCGCTGGGCGCCGGCCGGCGCACGCAGATTATTCGTCTCATCGACGCTGGTGCCGTTACCCAAGCCGGCGTAGGTGCCGCGGGTGCCGGCCACTTCAGCGTTGGTGGTGTACTGGAGCAGGGTGTTGTCGTCCGTGGCGCCAATGTCCTGCAGGAATTCCTTGGTGATGACGGAAACCGCCGAGCCGATGTCCGAGAGGTTGGTGCGGATGCGGGTGCCGGCGAGGGTCTCGTTCGCCTGGTAGCCGACGTCTCGCGAGGCGCTGACCTCGAACGGATTGAGGCGGACGATCTCCTCCCCGGAGGTGGTCGCCGCGGTGGTGGTGGCGGCCGTCGTGGTCGCTGGAGCCTGGGTGTTCGCCGTCGGAGCGGTTTGGGCGAACGCCGTAAGCGGAAGAGCGACCGAACAGAGCAATGCGGCCGCACGCAGAGACTGCGTCTTCATGGGTTGCCTTGGAGCTAGCGATCTTCCCCGTGTTCACGCCCTGCGCGTGGAAGCGGAGAAAACCTAAGTTTGGGGTGTTAGCTGCGCGTTAAGTGCAGGGGATTGACTGACTGCGCGGATCTTCTGCTCTCTTCAGGCCGGTGCAAAAGCGAATGTAGTCTAACAATAGACCACTGCCCTTCAAGCCTTTGCCGGCCAACGCGGGCAAACGCCGGGGGGCGCCGCCCCGGGCGTGCCGTCAGTGCCACCAATCCAGGCTGACCGCGCCGGCCAGGACCTCGTAACCCTGATCGGAGAGGTGGAGATGATCCCCGCTGTCCACCGCCGGAGCCAGCCGGGTCGGCTCGGCCGGGTCGCGCGCCGCCGCGTCGAAATCAATCACGCCGTCGAACCGGCCGCTCGTGCGGATCCACCGGTTGACCGCCGTGCGATTCGCCTCGCGGGCCGGGCTGTCATAAAAGGACTTCCCAAACGGGGTGATGGTGGCGCCGAAGACGCGGATCTGGCGGGCGTGCGCCCGGCGGATGATTTCTTCGTAGGCGGCGATGATCTGCCGGGCCACCTCGCCGCCCTGGTCGCGGGGGGCGGTCCCCAGGTCGTTCACGCCCTCGAACACAATCAGCCAGCGGACGTTGTTTTGCTCCAGCACGTCGCGGTCGAGGCGCGCGAGGGCGGACGGCCCCAGACCGTCGTGGAGCAGGCGGTTGCCCCCGATGCCCTGGTTCAGCACGCCGATCCCCGCCGTGCGGGCGTCGGCCTGCAGGCGGCGCGCGAGGTCGTCCGGCCACCGCCGGTTCCGGTCCGTGGTCGAGCCCCGCCCGTCGGTGATGGAATCGCCCAAAATCGCCAGTACGCCCGCCGGGTGCCCGGCCCACACCTCCACGCCGGCCAGGAGGTACCAGTGCTCCATCGTCACCGCGCCGGGCAGGGAGGGGGCTGAGACGAGCTCGCCCTGCTGCAGGTACGAGGTGCAGCGCGCGCCGGGATGGCCGGTGATCTCGCGGGAGACTTCGCCGAAAAACGTGGAGATCGTGAGGTCGGACCGCGGGCGCACCGCGAAATCCACCGGATCGGAGACCGCCAGCGCACCGGGGGTGATCGTGACCGCCGTTTTGCCGCCGAAGGTCAGCGGGCGGCTGCTGGCCGGCTGGATGGCGCCGGGCGCGCCCGGCGCGGCGATGGCGGCCGCGGCGATGGTGACCGGGCCGGTGCCGAAGGCGTTGGAGAACCGGACGCGGAGGCGGTCGCCGCCAATCGACAGGTGCACCGTCTGCCGCAGCGTGCTGCCGGCCAGTCCCGGCGCCGGCGGCAAATTCTTGGGCTCGGTCAGTTGGGGCGCAGCGCCCCAGGTCGGCTCCCAATGCTCGGGTGCCGCGGCGTCAAGCGCTCCGGATCCGGCCAGGATCGGCGGCGCAAAATTCAGGGCGAGCAACAGCGCGAGGGGTTCCGCGATGCGCCAGCGACGATGCGATGGGGTGATCATGGGACGATTCCTTTCGGGCCCGGCGGGACCGGCGGCACGCCGGACAGGATCAGGATACACTCGGGCGCCGTCGAGCCAAACGGCGACGCCGCGTTTCGCGGGCGCCAGTGGGTGCCCCCGGGGCGCGGCTAGGCTGTCGCGCGGGCCGCCCCCGCCCGCACCGCCGGGCGAACGCGGCGGATCGGCAGCGAGGCCCCGTCGCACCAGGTGCCCTCCACCAGCGTGGTGGTCGGGAACGGCGGCAACCCGAAGTTGTATTGCTGCAGCTGGCCCGCGAGGATCTCCACGGCCAGTTCCCCCACTCGCTGGCAGTTCTGGCGGATCCCGGCGACGCGCCCGTCCGCGGCGCCAAGGAAGATCTCGACATAGGCCACGTCCCGCGGGACGCGCAAACCGAGCTCCGCCAGCCGCGGCAGCACGAAGGGCGCGTAGGAAATCAGCACCTCGGGCCGGTGGCGCCGGAACCACGCCGCGAAGAGATCGCGCGGCACCAGGTAATCCCCGGTGCCCGGGAGCCCGGGCGAACTCGAGGGGCGCTCCGGATAGATCAGCGGGGGGATCCGATCCTCCGGCGCGAGGCGCTGCTGCTCGGCGAGGAACCCCGCCGACCAGCCGAGGTCGACGGCCTCGTCCCACCAGCGGGGGGCGACAAAGCCGGCGCGCCGGTAGCCGGCGGCGAGCACCCGCTGCAGCGCGAGCTGGCTGATGGCGCGCTGATCGTTCGTCACGTTGTGCAGCTTGGGCTCGCGGGGGAAGAAATCGATCTTCACCGCGCTGAACTTCGGCCAGTCGAAATCCAGCGGCTGGTCGTACGCGGGCTGGTGCGAGCCGATGACCAGACCCGAGATGCCGCGGGCCACGAGAATGTCGCTCATCCGCCGGAGACTGAGCTTGGGGGCGCCGAGCCAGAAATGTTCGAGCCGGTAGCCGAGGGTCTGGGCGCGCGAGGTGGCCCCGCGGTGGAAATCGACGTGGGCGGGATGGTCCCGCCAACCCCACTCGGATTCCCAGTGCGTCAGGTAGGCCAGCGGCGGCCGTTCCTTCGGCGGCAGCGCCTGGCGGCGGTAGGCGATCAGCGCCCGCAGGGCGGGATCGGGCTGGTAACCGATCTGCCGGGCCAACAATTGCAGGCGCTCCCGGGTGGCCGGCGGCAGGCTCGGGTGGTTGCGCAACGCCAGCGAAACGGTCGTGACATGCACGCCCGCCTGCTGCGCGATGTCCGCCATCGTAACTCGGGTGCGCATCTCCATATCGGGGGCCGGGCTGGAAAACGGCAGTTGAAGTGGGGGCCAAGACCAATGTTCAGGACCCGTACGGCGTCAAATGCGGCCAGATGCACGCGGCGGACCGAATCCGGATCCCCTCCGCCGGCCGAACCAGCGCCGCGGATTCTACAATGAGAGTCGCGAGCGCATTGCGCGCGCCGGCGGGGCTCGGACATTGCGCTCGCGCATTGGACTCCGCCTGAGCCCGTCGTCCTCGATCCCGGGTCGTGGGCGGCGTTCCGGCGCCTTGGTCATGCCCCGTTCCAAGGACACTGCGACCGATCGATTCCGAGCCGGCGTTGCGGACGGCCTCCAATCCGATTCCGAACGCGAGCCGGCGGAGCCCCCTGGCGCCCCGGCCGTGACGTTGGAAACGCGCCCCGGGGGAACCGTCGAAATCCGGACCGGGCCAAACGCAGACCGGCGCCGGGCCGGCACGCCGCCGCCCGCACCGTCCACGCCGGTCGAAGCGGCCATCGTCGAACGTTACCGGCGCGGCGACGGCACCATCGAGGAAACGATGCTCGAGCTCCATCAAGCGGGGATCTCGGTGCGGCGGGCAGAGGCGGCCGCCCGGGCCCTGTGGGGCGCGCAGGTGACCGCCGCGACGGTGAGCGAGTTCAACGCGCGCATTGCCGCCCGCATCTCCCGGTGGCGCAACCGGCCGATCCGGGGACCGCATCCCTACGTTTTCCTCGGCGCGATCGAACTCCCTTGCCGATGGGGTCGCGAAACCCGCGCTGTCCACGTGCTGGCCGCCGTGGGTGTCAACCGGAAGGGTTTCCGCGAGGTGCTGGGCGTCGGGGACGGCGCGAACGGCGATCCGCGCGCGTGGCGCCCGTTCCTGCGGCGGTTGAAGGCGCGCGGTCTGACCGGCGTCCGGCTGGTGGTCACCGCGCCGGACCCGCGGATCGGCGCCGCGGCCGCCGCGGTCTGGCCGGTGGCGGCCCGCCAGATCTGCCTGTGGCAACTGCATCGCGAGCTCCTCGCACAGGTCGGGCTCGAGCAGCTTCCGGGGGTGCTCGTGCTCCTCAGGGCAATCCTCGCCGGCGGCAACCCCCGGTCGGCCCGCGTCCGGACCCGGGAGGCGGTGGTGGCGCTGCGTCGCATGCGCCTGCCCGCAGCCGCGCGGATGCTGGAGCAGGCGGGCGGTTCGCTGCCCAGCCATCTGGCGTTTCCCCGTCGACACTGGAGACACCTCCGCTCCAATCAGGCGCTGATGAAAGTCCTGCGGCAGATCCGGGAGCGGACCTGCCTGGTGGGGGCGTTTTCGGATGGCGACGGCGCTCTGCTGCTGGCCTGCGCCCGGCTGCGTTACATGGCCGACCAATGGTCGGCCTCGCCGCATCCTTGGGATATGAGCAATCTCACTGCCCAATCCGGCAAAAACGAGGCGGGGTCCACCGGGCCGCGCGCGGGAAACCGCGCCCGAAATCGGACCGCGGATCACAGTCCGAGGGCCGCGCTCCGGCGCTGATGGGATTCAGGAAATTTTCCCAAACGCGTGGCTTTCGGCTCCGAAAACATGGCCGACCGCCTCGAATCCGTGGCGAACGGGTCGCATCAATAAAATGACGGACCGCGGATGATCGCGTCCGGGGAGGCAATCGAGAAGTTCCACCTGACATGGGCACTGTTCATTCCGTGCGACCGTTTGTATAAGTTTAACTTATTCTACTGTTAGCATGAGTAATGTGTTTATACCCCATTCGCGGCCCGTTTTCGTGGCCTTGCTTGGTGGTCCGATCCCCGATCGCCCGGCGCAGCGCCTACCCCGTTGCCCTGGGAAATTCTCCCCGATTGGAGAGCGGATCCCGCTAACACCGCATTACCTCATGAAAAACTGGATCAAATCCGGATCATCCGTCGCGGCGCTGGGCGTTTTGCTCATCGCTGCCACCGGAGGCGCTTGGGCGCAGCAAACCGCGCCGACCTCCGCCACCACCCCCACCGATGCCAACGCCCCTGCCGCCAGCCCGAACTTCACGCCAATGACGACCAGCGCGGGCGGCGAGGAAGAGCAGGTGGTGAAGCTGTCTCCGTTTGAAGTCACCGCGGCGCCGGAAAATAGCTACACCGCGGCGACCACCCTGGCGGGCAATCGTCTCAACACCCAGATCCGCGACATCGGCAACGCCGTCTCGGTCGTCACGGCCCAGTTCCTCAAGGACATCGGCGCCACCGACAACTCGACCCTGCTGCAGTACACGACCAACACCGAGGTCGGCAACGTCTACGGCAACTTCGCCGGCACCGGCGACAGTTCGTTCCTCGACGAGTCGAATCATTTCACGCAGCCCAACACCAACACCCGCATCCGCGGCCTGACCGCGGCGGACAACACCCGGGAGTATTTCGAAACCGACCTCCCGTGGGACGCCTATGACGTCGACGGCGTGGATCTGCAGCGGGGCCCCAACTCGATCCTGTTCGGCCAGGGCAGCCCGGCCGGCATCATCAACACGCGCCTCAAGCAGGCGAGCTTCAAGAACTCCGGCGAAGTCCAGGCACGCGCGGGGAGCTTCGGGACCAACCGCGTGTCGCTCGACGTCAACCGGGTGCTGATCCCGAACCAACTGGCGATCCGCCTCGATCTCCTGCGGAACGACAACAAGTACAAGGAGAAGCCGGCCTACGACCTGGACAAGCGCATCTACGGCGCGATCCGCTGGGAGCCGGCGATCCTGGCCAAGGGCAGCGCCCGATCGATTTTCAAGGGCGACATCGAGTTCGGCGACGTCAACAGCAACACGCCGCGCGAGCTGCCTCCGCTGGACCTGATCACGCCTTGGTTCTACTCCGGAACCTATCAGGGCGTGAACGTCGCGGGCGCGAATTTCACCTACAACAATCTGAACCGGATCTCGCTGACCCCGGCCCAAAACGAGGATGACAACACCGGCCTCCCGGGCCACGGCACGAACCGGCCCTCGCACAACGGCCCCTCGGAAATTTCGGGCACGCCCAACCAGTATTACCAGCCCTGGGTCGGCAACATGGGCTCCCAGTTCGGCAATCCGATGTGGGTGTTCAACGGCGACGGCTCGGGCGCGGGCGCGTTCGGCGCCTCGGCCATCGACTGGGAGCCGACGGCCTTCCACGCGATGAACTCCTCGGGCGTGGTCAACGCGGATAATTCCTCGATTATGCAGTTCCAGCGGCCGGCCGGCGTGGCCCCCTACCGCACGTTCGCGACGAACGCGAAGCTGCCGTTCTCCACCTTCGGCGTCTACAAGGACAAGTCCCTCACCGATCCGTCGGTGTTCGATTTCTACAACAACCAGCTCGATGGTCCCACCAAATGGGAATGGCAGAATTTCCGCACCTACAACCTGAGCTGGGACCAGACGTTCTTTGACGACCATTTCGGCTGGGAGGCCACCTACAACAACGAGTGGTACAAGAACGGCCACGTCAGCCTGCTAACCGGCGAGCAGCAGGGCATCGGCATCGACTACAATTCCCAGCTGACCACCGGAAACCCGGCGGGCGGCTATGAGAATGGCACGGCCAATCCCAACTTCGGCCGGCCCTACATCGGTGATAACGGCACCTACGGCAACGGCAACTACCTGAGCAACCGCGAGGGTTCGCGCCTGACGGCGTTCGCCGACTACGACTTCAGCGAGCACCACAAGAATATGCTCACCCGTTTCCTCGGCCGCCATACCATCACCGGCCTGCTGGACAAGGAATCGCAATTCACGGACACCCGCTCCTGGCAGCGGTACGGCATCGACAACGCTTGGGAGTACCGGGAGAACGGCAGCCCCACCGACTCGCCCGCGCTGACGTTCACGAACAACTACACGGCGCCCTACACGATGATCTACCTCGGGCCGTCGCTGGCAAGCGACAGCGCCGCCGCCGGAGCGAACATCCCGCGTCCGACCTCCAACGTCGCCATCCCGACCGGGGCGCAGAATGTCTACACGTTCGACGCGACGTGGAACAAGCCGACCAATCCGAGCGATCCCAACTACGTCAACCCCGGGGCGTTCTTCTACAACGCCTACTACCCGATGAACGACCCGATCACGGGGCTGCCCCAGACGACCGGCAACAGCACGCAGAACACCAACTTCGCCAACTACGTCGGGTTCCACAACGTGCCGGTGAACATCATCGACTCGCAGGCCTCCCAGGCGAACCAGGACCTGCTGACGCACGATGCCCGGCTCACCAAGTCGACGTTGTTCTCCCGGGCGGCCGACTGGCAGGCGCACCTGTGGGACAACGCGATCGTGGGCACGTTCGGCGTCCGCGAAGACATCGCGAAGTCGTGGACCTACTCCGAAAGCACCGCCAGTAGCACCACCGACGCCTACGGGCACCTCAACCTCACGCCCGCCGTGTATCATCTGAATACCGACCCGGATAACCGGCTGTCGGTCCGGTCAAAGGCGTGGACCACGGTGGCCCACCTGAACCAGTTCCCCTACATGAAGTGGCTGCCGATCCAGGTCAGCCTGTACTACAACCACTCGACCGACTTCCAGCCGGCGGCCCAGCGCGTCGACGTCTACGGCCTGCCGCTGTCGGCCCCGGAGGGCGAGACGAAGGACTACGGCATCCTGCTCGAGTCGAGCAACGGCCGGTATTCACTCAAGATCAACAAGTACACGACCACGTCCACCAACGCCACCAGCTCGGCGCTGAACGGCGCCTGGTTTATCGGCACCTCCCAGGCCTGGGCGGCCAACTGGCTGAACCGGTTCCAGTATAACTGGACGACCGACACCATCGCCGGCGCGGTCGCGGTGAACGATCCGACGAACACCGAATACAATTACGAGCCGGCGCCGGGCGAAACCCTCGCCCAGGCCCAGGCGCGCGAGGCCAGCGTCATCTCGGCGTGGCGCGCGTGGCAGGCCAGCGTCGATCCCCGGTTCTACTCGGCATGGCAGATTAATCTCAACGACAACACCAAGTCGGTGACGGCTACGGTGCCCAACGGCTTCGCGGTGACCGAGGACAGCAAGTCGGAGGGTTACGAGCTCGAGTTCAGCGCCTCCCCGACCACGAATTGGCGCATCACGATGAATGCCAGCCGGTCGACCGCGCAGCGCAGCAACATCGGCGGCACGAATCTGCGGGCCTTCATCAATGCCTACCAAGCCGCGCTCAACACGCCGGGCAAGGGCTACTCGGGAGTCGTCGGCGGCGTCGGCGACCTCCGCATCTGGTGGGGTGGCGCGGGCAACGAGACCAGTCTGCAGGATTGGAACAACAATATCGGCGCCGAATGGTCCCAGCGCGCCCTGCAGGAAGGCACGGACGTGCCCGAGCTCCGCAAGTACCACTACAACGCCATTACCAACTACACTTTCGATCGCTGGCTCCTTAAGGGCGTCAACGTCGGCGGTGGCGTGCGGTATGAGTCCGGCGTTGTCATCGGCTACCGGCCCGTCGCGGGCGCGACCGCGACCGAGATCAGCTTCGACATCGCGAATCCCTACATGGGACCGTCGGAAACTGACTTCGACCTCTGGGTCGGCTACTCGCGGAAGATCTGGAAGGGCATCACTTGGAACATCCAGTTGAACGTCCGCAATGTGGGCGTCGGCAATGAACTGATACCCATAACCACCGAACCGGACGGATCGCCCGCGACGTATCGCATAAGACCGCCCCAGACCTGGGAGTTGACCAACACGTTCGACTTCTAGGGTCTGCCCTCAATTCCCCATCGCGCGCCTCCCGCGGATTCCGGCGGGAGGCGCTTTTGTTTTCGGACCCGTGGGGCGGAGGCCGCCCCCCGGCCACGGTCCGCCGGCGGCTCACAGTTGGTCGAGAATCTCCCGGCAATGCCGGGCGGTCGTCGTTTTGCCGGCCCGCTCGGCCAGGCGCGCCCCCTCGGCGAGGATCTGCCTCGCCTGCGCCCGCCGCCCGGTGGCGGCGTAGGCCTGCCCGAGGAACAGCGCGCTCTGCGGATCGTCGGGTTGCAGGTGGTGGTAGGCCTCGAGCGGCGCGACGGCGTCGGTGAATCGTCCCTCGATCAGGTAGAGCGTGCCCAGGCTGGCCTGCAAATCGGCGCGGGTCGGCTCGATCGCCAGGCCGTCCCGAAAGTGCCTTTCCGCCGCGGCGGGATCCCCCTTCGCCTGCGCCTCCATCCCGGCCCGAAGGTGCCAGTAGGCCATCAGCTGCCGGGCCTCGTGCATCTCCGGATGGGACTCATAGAGCGGCTGCAGATATTGGGTGGCGGATTGCCAGCGCCCGGAATCCATTTCGATCTGCGCCAGAAGGGCCAGCGTGGCGGGGAATGTCGGCTTCAGGGTCAGGGACCGGTGCAATGCGACGACGGCGTCGTCCAGCCGGTGCATCGCAATCTGGGCGAGGGCCAGGTTGTAATTGGCGTTGGCGTCGTTCGGATTGCGGGCCACCGCCGCCTGCAGCGCCTCGACCGCCTCCTCGTGCTTGCCGAGATCGCCGAGGGCCACCCCGAGCGCGTCATACAGCTCGAAGGCGTCACCGGCCTGCGCCAGCCCCTCGCGGGCGGCGCGGACCGCTTCCGCGGGCTGCTTCAGTTCGCGGTAGGCGCGGCTCAGGCCG
>DATJUU010000057.1:0-6139 GCA_035502155.1 Opitutaceae bacterium | reverse complement strand
CAGCGCATGAGGTACGTCTTGCCGACGCCGGTGGGGCCGAGGAGCAGGATGTTCTGCTTGGCGTAGTCGCGCTCGCGCAGGGCCGGGTTCTCCAGGCACTGCCGGACGTGGTTGTAGTGGTCGCAGATGGCGACGGAGAGGACCTTCTTGGCCTCGGCCTGCTGGATGACGAAGCGGTCGAGGTAGTCGCGGATCTCGCGCGGTTTAAGGTTGAATTCGCGGATGCGGCGCAGGGCGGCCTCGTGCTCCGGGTTGGTTTCCTCGTCGGCGCCGCTCCCGCCGGGGGCGCCGGCGGCGGCAGGCGGTTTAACAGCGGACCCGCGAAGGAGTTCCTGAATCTGCTTGGGCAGCTGCTCAAAGGGGTCCGGAGGCGGTTTCTCGCTCATTTTTTTCGTGGAATTGTAAGCCTTTGCTGTTGACCGGGTTTGCTCTTCGAATACCTTAAGCTGTTTCTACATTGGATTTTGAGAAAGGAAATATCATGTCCACCAACCTAACGAAACGCGAGATTGTGCTGCAAATCTACGAGAAGACGGGATTTCCGCAGAAAGAGGTGCAATCGACCGTGCAGATGACCTTGGACATCATCATGAACGCTCTGGCGGCGGGCCGGAACGTGGAACTGCGCAATTTCGGCGTGCTGGAGGTGCAGGTGCGCAAGGCGCGCGTGGGCCGCAACCCCAACAAGCCGGAGACCGAGGTCATCATTCCCCAACGCGCCGTGGTCAAATTCAAATCGGGCAAGATCCTCAAGGCGAAGCTCAAGAAGCTGGATCTCGGCACGCTGCAAAATAAGGGTGGCGAAGCGCCGCCCGCCCCGGCAACCTAAGCGGTTGCATGGCATCGTTCCAGGCCCTCCCCGGCTTCCGCGAGTTCTATCCCGAGGCGCTGGCGCGCCGGAACCATATCTTCCGCCTCTGGCGGCAGGCCGCCCGGGCGTTCGGCTTCGTCGAGTACGACGCCCCGGTGCTGGAGTCGCTGGACCTTTATAAGGCCAAGTCGGGCGAGGAGATCGAGCAGCAGCTGTTCAGCTTCCCGGAC
The DNA here is from genome assembly GCA_035502155.1 of Opitutaceae bacterium. Taxonomy (GTDB): domain Bacteria; phylum Verrucomicrobiota; class Verrucomicrobiia; order Opitutales; family Opitutaceae; genus Fen-1467. The sequence continues at coordinate 5,098 of DATJUU010000057.1, read as the reverse complement.
AAGGGCGGCCGCGAGGTTGCGCTGCGGCCGGAGCTCACGCCCTCGGTCTGCCGCATGGTCGGCGCCAAGGCCAGCGCCCTGAAGCGGCCGATCAAGTGGTTCAACGTCGGCGAGTTTTACCGCTACGAGCGCGCCCAGAAGGGCCGCCAGCGCAGCTTCTTCCAGCTTAACGCCGACATCTTCGGCGAGCCCGGGCCGGAGGCCGAGGTCGAACTCATCGCGCTGCTGATCCAGTGCTTCACCGCGTTCGGGCTCACCGAGCAGGATTTCTGCGTCCGGCTCAGCGACCGCGACCTGTGGTTCTACTACCTCCAGGCGCTCGGCTTCGACGAAGCGCGCGTCCGGGCGCTGCTCGTCGCGATCGACCGGTACGAAAAGACCGGCGACGCGGCGTTCAAGGGCTACACCGACCAGTTCGGGCCGCTCGATGGCGCGCTGAAGGCGAAGGTGCTGGCGTTCCTGCAGATCAAGGGCCTCGACCAGTTGCGCGCCACCTTGGAGCCGCTGGGCTTGGAGGCGCTGGCGCGCCGCCTGGACGACTGGCGCCGCCTGCTTGACGGGCTGGCCGCGATGGGACTGGAACGTTTCATCGCCGTCGACCTTGGCGTCGTGCGCGGCCTGGCGTACTACACGGGCTTTGTGTTCGAGGCGTTCGATCGCAAGGGCGACCTGCGTGCTCTGGCCGGCGGCGGGCGCTACAACGATCTCGTGAAGAAGCTCGGCGGGCCCGATTTGCCGGCGGTCGGTTTTGCCATCGGCGACGTCACCACCGGCCTGCTGCTGGAGGAGCGCGGTCTGATGCCGCCGTTCGTCAGTGTCCCCGACGTCTTCGTGGCCTACGACGGCGCCGCCGGCCGCGCGGCCGCGTTTCCCGACATCCAGGCGCTGCGCGCCGCCGGCGTGCGCGTCGAATATCCCCTCAGGGAGCTGGCCTTCGGCAAGCAGCTCAAGGCGGCGCTCGATTCGGGCGCGCGGCTGGCGCTGCTCTACGGGAGCGATGAGCTGGCGAAGGGCGAGGTGAAGCTGCGCGATCTCACGGCGCGGGCGGAGCACAACGTGGCGCGCGCGGAGGTCGTGGACGCCGTGCGCGACCTCGTCGCCGGGGGCTGAAATGCCACGGGGGCGGGCCATGGTCCTGCTTTCCTCCCTCCAGGTCGCGGCGGCTGCCGTGGCGGTCGCCTATGTGGGGTTCCTGCTCTTTGCGTGGCTGGGCTCCGACGGCATGATCTTCCTCCCGCCGCCGCCGAGCTACGGCGACGAACCGGAGTTGCGGCGGATCCCGACGCCGGACGGCGTGCCCCTGGCCGCGCTCTACCTGCCGCATCCGGACGCGCGGTTCACGCTGGTCTATTGCCACGGCAACGCCGAGGACCTCGGCACCCTCGCCCCGCACCTGCATGACCTGCGCGACCGCCTCGGGGTGGCCGTGCTGGCCTGGGATTACCGCGGCTACGGCCTGAGCGGCGGCCGGCCGACGGAACCGGCGACGCTGCGCGACGCCCACACGGTCATGGCCTATGTGACCGGCACGCTCGGGGTGCCGCCGGACCGCATCATCCTCTACGGCTGGTCGCTGGGCGGCGGGCCCGCGGTGGAGATCGCGTCAACCCAGCGGGTGCGGGGCCTGATCCTGCAGAGCGCGTTCACCAGCGCGTTCCGTGTCATGACCCGTGTCCGGCTCCTGCCCTTCGACAAGTTCGTGGTGCTCGAGAAACTGCCGCGCGTGACCTGCCCGACGCTGGTGATCCATGGAACGGCCGACCGCACCATCCCGTTCAGCCACGCCCTGCGGAACTTCGCCGCGCTGCCCGGACCCAAATATCACCTCTGGGTCGACGGCGCTGACCACAACGATCTGGTCGAGACCGCCGGCGACGCCTACTGGCAGGCGCTGGCGGAATTCATCGCGCGCCTCTAGGCGGGCGCAGCGGCTGTTACCGCAGACTTTTTGGGCCGAAGGCGGCGGGCAGCAGGCGGTCGAGCGTCGTCTCGATCTGTTCGTGCGAGCGGCAGGTGCAGAGGACGGCGGCGCGTGGGCCGAATTCCCGGATCACCTGCCGGCAGGCGCCACAGGGAGCGGTCGGCTTCGGCGTTGGGGTGTACACCGCCACGGCTACAATCTTCCGCTCGCCGGCGGCCACGGCGCCGAACACCGCGGTGCGTTCCGCGCAGTTGCTCAGGCCGTAGGAGGCGTTCTCCACGTTCGCGCCGGCATAGATCTTCCCGCTGCCGCCGAGCACCGCGGCGCCGACGCGGAACCGGGAGTAGGGGGCGTAGGCCTGCCGGACGGCGGCCTTGGCGGCGGCGAGCAGGCGGCGGCGGGCGGAGGACGGGATGCTCTTCATGGCGGCAGCTTGGAACGACGCGGGCTTGGTCACAACCCAAACTCGGCCTTCACCGCGGCGAACTGCTCGATGGCGAAGGCGAGGTCGTCGCGGGTGTGCACGGCGGAAACCTGGGTGCGGATGCGGGCCGTGCCCTGCGGCACGACCGGATAGAAGAAACCGATCGCGTAGATGCTCTTGTCCAGCAGGCGGGCGGAGACCTTCTGCGCGAGCGCGGCGTCGCCGATCATCACCGGCACGATCGGATGGGTGCCGGCCCTGATGGTCAGGCCGGCGCGGGTCAGCCCGTCGCGGAAGAAGCGGGTGTTCGCCTCGAGCCGGTCGCGCAGCTCGGTGGAGCGCTGGAGCAGGTCCAGCGCGGCGACCGAGGCCGCGGCCACCGCCGGCGCCAGGGAGTTGGAGAAGAGGTAGGGCCGCGAGCGCTGGCGGAGCAGCTCGATGATTTCGCGGCGCCCGCTCGTGTAGCCGCCGCTGGCGCCGCCGAGGGCCTTGCCCAGCGTGCCGGTGATGAGGTCGACGCGCCCCATGACGTCGCAGTGCTCCGGCGTGCCGCGCCCGCGCCGGCCCATGAAGCCGACGGCGTGGCTGTCGTCGACCATCACCAGCGCGCCATGCTTCTCCGCGAGGTCGCAGATGCCGCGGAGGTTGGCGACATAGCCGTCCATCGAGAACACCCCGTCGGTGGCGATGAGCTTGAAGCGCGCGCCGGCCGCGGCGGCCTCGCCGAGGCGCGCCTCGAGGTCGGCGAGATCGCTGTTGCGGTAACGGTAGCGCTGGGCCTTGCAGAGGCGGATGCCGTCGATGATGGAGGCGTGGTTCAGCTCGTCGCTGATCACGGCGTCCTCGGCGCCCAGCAGCGTCTCGAACAGGCCGCCGTTGGCGTCGAAGCACGACGAGTAGAGCAGGGTGTCCTCGGTGCCGAGGAACGCGCTCAGGCGGGCCTCGAGCTCCTTGTGGATCGCCTGGGTGCCGCAGATGAAGCGCACCGACGCCAGCCCGTAGCCCCAGCGGTCCAGGGCCGCGCGGGCCGCGGCGATGACGTCGGGATGGTCGGCCAGGCCGAGGTAGTTGTTGGCGCAGAGGTTGAGGACCTCCCGGCCGTCCGCGACGGCGATGCGGGCGCGCTGCGGGGTGGCGAGGACGCGCTCGCGCTTGTACAGGCCGGCGCGGTCGATGTCGGCGAGGGTGGCGCGGAGGTGCTCCGCGAAACTCGGGTGGAACATGGCGGCAGTATGACAGCCGGGCGGCCAAAGCCTAAGCAAAAACGCCCGCCTTCGCCCTTTCGATTGCTCCCATCCGGCCCAGCTTCAGGATGGGCCTGAACGGAGCCGAAGGGTCGGAGCTACGGCGCGGCAGGCCCGCCCCGCGAGCCGCCTGTGCCAAGGCTGGACGCCGGCGCCGGATTCTGCGATGGATGACGCGCTTCGGGCGCCCAACCTTCAACCCCCCGGTCCCATGAGCCTCGTCTTCCTCGTCTTCACCAACGTCGTGTTGATCACCCGGCTCTGCTACCACCTGCGCGAGGGCGGGGTGAACTGGCGGGTCTGGGGAATCAAGATGGGCGTGGAGCTGGCGGGCCTGGCGCTGTTCGAGTGGCACTCCTGGCTGCTGGCCGCGGCGGCCACCGTGGTGGTGATGAACGTGGCGGGCGTGCTCTGGGAGGCGCTCGGCTGGCGGCGCAACGCCGGCCATTTCGCGCTCGGGATCGTGTACCTGCTCGCGCTCAGCGTGTGGTTCTCGCCGGCGTTCGGCCTGCGCTTCTGGCCGGCGGTCGAGGCGGTGTTCGAGGGCGTGGCGCAATGGACCGCCTTCGGCGCCGTCTTCCAGAGCTCCTTCTCCACCACGGCAATGCTGGCCCTTTTCGGGCTGCTCGTGTCCATGAGCGAGATGAACCTGGCGGTGCGGGCGGTGTTCGACTACCTCAACCTCAAGCCGCGGGCGCCGGAGTCGGACGAGGTCGACGTGGTCGCCTACGACCGCGGCCGGGCGATCGGTTTCCTCGAGCGGGCGCTGATCTATTTCTTCGTGCTCGGCGGGCACTACGAGGCGGTGGGCCTCGTGCTCGTGGCCAAGGCGTTCGCGCAGCTGCGGCGTACCGACGACCGCGCGTCGATGGAGTACGTGCTCATCGGCACGCTGCTCTCCACCTGCCTGGCGATCGCCGTCGGCGAGCTGGTCGTCCACCTCAGCATCGGCTGAGCGGCGCGTTCGCGGCGGCCAGCGCGGTGGCGAATCAGTTCCCATCCGGACGCTCGTGAATTGGCTGTAGGAGCGCAGGCTTGCTGCGCCCACTTCGACGGGCGCAGCGAGCCTGCGCCCCTACGGGACGACTCCCGCGCCGTCAGGCGTGTTCCCAGTCCAGCACGATCTTGCCGGACTGGCCCGAACGCATGAGCCGGAAGCCCTCCTCGAACGCGGTGCACGGGAAGCGGTGGGTGATGACCGGCGTGATGTCGAGGCCGCTCTGGATCAGCGCCGTCATCTTGTACCAGGTCTCGTACATCTCGCGCCCGTAGATACCGCGGATGGTGAGCATGTTGAAGACCACCTTGTTCCAGTCGATCGCCGCCTTCTCCGGCATGATGCCGAGCAGGGCGATGCGCCCGCCGTGATACATGTTGTCGATCATGTCGTTCAGGGCGCGCGGGCTGCCGGACATCTCCAGGCCGACGTCGAAGCCCTCCTTCATGCCGATCTCGCGCTGCACGTCGTGCAGGTTCTCGCGCGACACGTCGACCACGCGGGTCGCGCCC
>DATJUU010000056.1:0-5737 GCA_035502155.1 Opitutaceae bacterium | reverse complement strand
CCACGTGCTCCTCGAGGGCATGCCCGGCCTGGCGAAGACGCTCCTCGTCAAGTCGCTCGGCCAGGCGCTCGGCGTGCAGTTCGAGCGCATCCAGTTCACGCCCGACCTGCTGCCCAGCGACGTCGTCGGCACGATGGTCTTCCAGCCCAAGGAGGGCACGTTCGCGCCCCACCTCGGACCGATCTTCGCCAACCTCCTGCTCGCCGACGAAATCAACCGCGCCCCCGCCAAGGTCCAGAGCGCGCTGCTCGAGGCCATGCAGGAGCGGCAGGTGACGATCGGCGGCCACTCGCACCCGCTGCCGTCGCCGTTCTTCGTCATGGCGACGCAGAACCCCATCGAGCAAGAGGGCACCTACCCGCTCCCCGAGGCCCAGACCGACCGCTTCCTCTTCAAGCTGATCCTCGATTATCCCTCCGCCGAGGAGGAGAACACCGTGATGCAGCGCTGGGGCCTGGTCACGACCCAGCCCACGCTGGCCGCCGTCTCCAGCGGCGAGGAACTGCTCGCCCTCCGCCACGAGGTGGACCGCATCCACCTCGCCCCCGAGGTGCAACGCTACATCCTCTCCCTGGTCCGCGCCACGCGCATGCTGGCCGAGCCCACGGGCAACCCGGCCGCCAAGCGCCAGCTCAACTTCGGCGCGTCGCCGCGCGCCTCGCTGGCCCTCTTCCAGACCGGCCGCGCCCTCGCCTGGCTGCGCGGCGAGGACTTCGTCGCGCCCGCGCTCCTGCAGGAGCTCGCGCCCGACATCCTGCGCCACCGCCTCGGGCTGACCTACGAGGCCGAGGCGGAGGAAATCGCGACCGACCACATCATCGCCCAAGTCATCGAGCGCACGCCGGTGCCGTCCGTCGGCTGAACCGGCCCGCCGCTGTGGCCGGGGTCGCGGACCCCGGCTGCAACCCCCCGCCGCCTCCTCCCTTGCCCGCCTCGCCTGCCATCGCCAACCCGCAATCCCAGCTGGCCCTGTTGCGCCGGCTGGAGTGGCGCGTGCGGCACGCGGTCGCCAACGTCCTCAGCGGCGAGTACCGCTCCGCCTTCCGCGGCCGCGGCATGGAGTTCGACCAGGTGGTCAAGTACGAGTTCGGCGACGACGTCCGCGACATCGACTGGAACGTCACCGCGCGCCTGGGCGAGCCGTACCGGAAGAAGTTCGTCGAGGAGCGCGAAGTCACGCTGCTGCTGGTGTTCGAGGACGCACCGAGCCTGCAGTTCGGTTCGTCCGCCCTGTCCAAGCGCGAAGCGCTGCTCGAACTCGCCGGGCTGGTGATGCTGCTGGGCGCGGTCAACCGCGACCGCGTGGGCTACGTGCACGCCACGCCCCAGGGCTACCAGGTGAAGGAGGCCGTGCGGGGCCGCGGCCAGATCCTGCACGCGGCCTCGACCCTGCTTGGTGCGCCGCCGCCCCCTTTGGATTTTGGATCGGGGATTGCGGTCACCGGAACGAATGCGGAGATGCCCAAGCCGCCGATCCTGCCCGGCCATGAATCCGGTGGGGACCCGATCAAGGCCGCGGCGAAAACTCCGTCGCCGCGCGCCCGACAATCCGAAATCCGGTATCCGCGATGCGAAATCCCCTGGCGCCTGCTCGCCCGGGCCGCGCCCAAGCACAGCATCCTGATCTGGCTCTCCGACTTTCCGCCCCGCGACGCGCCCGACGGCTGGTCGGTCCTGCAGCGGCGGTATCAGACGATGGGCTTCCGGGTCGACGATCCGTGGGACCGCGTGCTGCCGCCGGGCGAGATGATCACCGCCTACGACCCGCTCGCCGGCCGGCTGGTCAACCTCGACGGCTCGGCGGGCCAGCGCGCCGCGCACGCCGAGTGGGTCGGGCGCCGCAACGGGGGCTTCCGCGCGCTGTTCCCCGATTCGCTCAGCCGCCTCGCGGTGGGCACGGAGGAGCCGCGCCTCGACGCCCTGGTGCGCTTCTTCCACGCCCGGATGCGATCCCGCAGCCGGGGATAGAAACTCCAAACGCCAATGTCCAAACGCCAAATCGTGCTTCAGCGGGCCGCGAACCGCAGCGGCGGCGGGTGCGGGGTCCGACGTGAGCAGCCCTTGGGCGTTTGGCGAATGGCGATTGGGATTTGTCGCGTCGCGGGGCGACGCGAATGACAGAGATGGCCTGGAACAACTACATCATCAAGGATCCCTGGTGGCTGGCGGCGCTGCTCGCCATCCCGCTGATCCTGTGGATCCGCGGGCGCCGCGGCGTCCCGGCGCTGGTGGTCCCGTTCGCCGGCGCGTGGTACCGGCCGTCGCTGCTGCGCCGGTCGGCCCTGCCGGTCGGCGCCGGGGTCGTCGGCCTGGTCCTGGTCGTGCTCGCGCTCGCCCGGCCCCAGCACATCGACGACAAGCGGCAGGCGCGCCGGCAGGGCTACGACCTGATGCTGGTGATCGACCTGTCGGGCAGCATGCTGGCCGAGGACAACGCCCGGCCCGGCGCGGGACCCAACCGCCTGCAGGTGATCAAGCCCGTCATCCGCGCCTTCATCGAGAACCGTCCCAACGACCGCATCGGCATCGTGGTCTTCTCGACCCAGGCGTACACCCTCGCGCCGCTGACCTTCGACCACGACTGGCTGGCGCGCCAGCTTGACCGCCTCGAGATCGGCGTGATCGACGCCGACCACACGGCGATCGGCGACGGGCTGGGCGTGGCGCTCACCCGGCTGGAGCAGGCGGGCCGCGAGGAGGGCAATCGTCGCAAGGGCGCCTTCGTCGTCCTGCTCACCGACGGCTCCAACAATTCCGGCGTGCTCACCCCCGAACAAGCCACCGAGATCGCCCGGACCCGCGGCATCCCCGTCTACACCATCGGCGCCGGCAAGGACGGCTACACCTTCCTGCCGGTGCGCGACGACCACGGGAACACCATCACCTACACGCAGATCCTGGCCGACCTCGATGAGGGAGCGCTGATCAACATCGCCAACCAGACCGGCGGCCGGTTCTTCCGCGCGCGGGACGCCGACACCGTCAAGGAGGCGTTCGAGGCGATCGACCGCGCCCAGAAGATCGAGTTCGAGGCGCACTCGTACCTGATCACGACCGAGCTCTTCCCCTGGTTCGCGGTGCCCGGGCTCGCGATCCTGCTGCTCTCCGGCGTCGCGCTCGCCTGGCCGAGCCTGCGCCGCGCGGCGGCGCCCGCCCGCCCGCCCCTCCCCGCCGGGACCGCCGCCCCGCCATGAGCTTCTACTGGCCCCACCTCCTCTGGCTGCTGGTGCCCGTCGCCGCCCTCGCGGTCTGGGACGGCATCCGCCGCGCCGCCGGCGACGCCGCGCACGGCCGGCCGAAGATCCTGCGCGCCTGGGCCGGCGCCCGGCAGGCCGAGGTCGGCAGCGGCCGGCACAACACCCGGGGCCGCCTCCTGCTCTGGCTCGGCCTGGCGTTCGGCGTCGTGGCGCTCGCCCGCCCGCAGTGGGGCCAGGTCGAGGAGCCGGTGTTCGACCAGTCGCGCGAGATCATCATCGCCCTCGACCTCTCGCGCAGCATGCTGGCGACCGACGTCCGCCCCTCGCGGCTCGAGCGCGCCCGGCTCCTCATCCAGGGACTGCTCGACGGCCTGCGCGGCGAGCGCGTGGGCCTGGTGGTGTTCTCCGGCACCGCCTTCCTCCAGGTGCCGCTGAGCGCGGACTACGAGGTGCTGAACGAGTTTCTCCCCTCGCTCAACCCCCAGTTCATGCCCGTCGGCGGCACCAACTACGGCGCCATGCTGCGGGCCGCGCTCGACGCCTTCGGGGCCAGCGGCTCGGCGGACCGCTATCTGATCGTGCTCAGCGACGGCGAGGCGCTCGACCCCGACTGGCGCGACAACCTCGACGACCTGCGCAAGAAGAACATCCGCGTGATCGGCCTCGGCGTCGGCACAGCCCAGGGATCGCTGATCCCCGACGGCGCCGGGGGCTTCGTCAAGGACGCGCGCGGCGCGGTCGTCTTCTCGAAGCTGAACAGCTCGACCCTGCAGGAGCTGGCCAAGGCCACCAACGGCGTCTACACCGACGCGAGCGCGTGGGTGGACCTGAGCGCGCTCCTCCAGCGGACGATCGCCGCCGGCCACAAGGGCCAGTTCGAGGATCGCCGGCAGGTGCGGCAGATCGAACGCTTCCAGTGGGCGCTGGCCCCGGCGATGCTCTGCCTGCTCCTCAGCCTCTGGCGCGAATTTCCGGTGCGGCCGCGGGTCCGGTCGCTGCCGCTGGCGGCGTCGGGGGCGCCGAAATCCCAGGCGCCAAGTTCCAAATCCCAAGCCGGCATCGCCGCGGCCGCCCTGATTCTGGCCCTGCTTTCCGGTATCCCAAATCCCAAATCCGCAAGGGCTGCGGAAGACACCTCGGCCTACGCGGCGCCGTTGAGCAAGCTCGTCGAGCGCCTCTCGGAACAGCCGGCGCTGGCGGCCGGCGACTGCGCCTCGCTGGCGCAGGAAACCCTCACCTGGGGCCGCCGCCTGCAGGAGGCCCGCCAGCCCGTGATGCCCGGCCCGGTGAATGACGCCCTCGCCGGCGTCACCCTCGGGGAGAAACTCAACCCGAAAGCCGCCGACTGGCCGCATCTCCGCTCCGATCTGGGGGAGCTGCTCAAGGAGCCGCCCAAGCCGCCGCCCCAGCAGCAGCAGAACCAACAGCAGCAACAACCGCAGGATCAGCAGCAGCAGGACCAGGCGCAGCAGCCCCAGACTCAAAACTCGGAACCCAAAACCCAAAACCAGGCGCAGCCGCCGCCCCCGCCCCCCAAGCCGCGGGAACAGGCCAACACCGGCGAGAACCAGCGCATCGGCGGCCAGCCGCCCCAGAACGAAAAGATCAACCCGTCGCTCGCGCTGCCCCTGCAGAAGCTCGATCAGCTGCGCAACCAGGACTCCCCCGCCGAACTCTTCCAGATGCTCGACAGCCGGGACCGCAAGCCCCCGCCGAAAGCCGGACCCGATTGGTGAACCGAACCATGCTTCGCCGCCTCCTTCTTCTGCCCGTCCTGCTCGCCGCTGCCGCCGGCCCCGCGCGGGCCCAGCGCGTCTACTGGGACCCAGGCGCCGGCTCGCTGGCCTACAACCAGGCGAGCCAGCTCCAGCTGGTGTTCGAGAACTGCACCCCCGAGAACGAGCCGCCGCAGCCGCCGGCAGTTGACGGCCTCGAGATGCAGTTCGCCGGCACCGGCTCGAGCTTCTCGATGGAGAACATGAACGTCACGCGGAAGCAGATCTACACCTTCGTGGTCCGCCCGACCAAGCGGCCGGAGGTGCGGATCCCCGCGTTCGAGATCGCCACCGACAAGGGCACCCAGAAGGTTGACGCCGCGGTCTACGCGATCGGCAACGCCACCGTCGGCCAGACGGCCGTGCCCCTGGAGTCGGCGGCCAAGACGCGACTCACCCCCGTGAGCGGCGAGTTCTGGGCCGGCGAGGTGTTCCCCGTCACCTACACGCTCGACATCGCGCGGCGCTTCCGGCCCCGCCCGCCGGGGCCGGTCGACTGGAAGCCGGCCCCGCTCTCGGTGGAGGACTGGTCCCAGCCGGAGCAGTTCGAGTCGACGGTCGGCGGTGAGGCGCACATCGGGCTGGTCTACAAGACCCGCGGGTACGTCGCGACTCCCGGCACGTACAAGATCCCCGCCGCCAGCCAGGAGATCGTGCTGGTGGTCGACACCAGCGGCAGCCTCTTCTCCTTCCCCTCGGCCGAGCTGGTGCAGCACACCGTCACCAGCAACCAGCCGGCGCTCACCATCAAGCCCCTGCCGGACG
>DATJUU010000055.1:0-5536 GCA_035502155.1 Opitutaceae bacterium | reverse complement strand
ACCACCGAGATGGGACTGGCGCTGCTCGACGAGATCGCCGACCGCGACGCCGTCGTGCTGGTTGACTCCGTGCAAACCGGACGGGAACCGCCCGGGCACATCCACGAGATCGATGCCGCCGGGTTGGCAAGCGTGACCTCGACCGTGCCGCACATGCTGGGCGTCGGCGAGACGCTGGCGCTCGGGAAGCTGCTGGGCCTCGCCATGCCACGGCAGGTGCGCGTCTTCGCGATTGAAGTGGCCGACCCCTTCCGGCTCGGGACCGAGATGACCGCCGCGGTCGCTGGTGTCGTCACCTCGGCCGCGGACCAGATCGCCGCCGCGGCCCGCGAACTCGCCGGTGGCTCCGCGCGCTGAGTTGACCGGCAGACGGTCCGCGAACCGTCTGGGGCCAACCCTCCGCCCTACGCCCGCGTTTCTAACGCGCATTAGTTCCTATTCTGGAGCGCGGTCGCTGACTTCTTCCCGCCGGCCGCATCCGGCGAGATTTTGACTAGGGGGGCGGGGCTTGAGATAAGCGTATCGCGCCCCGCCGTTGTGCCCACGACCGGGATGCGCCGTCCCACGGCCAACCCCAACGTCCTTTCAGCATATGAACCTGTTTGTGCTGCTGAAGATGGTGCCTGACACAGTGGAGGAGTTGAATGTCGCCAGCGACAACCTGTCGCTCGACGCCGAGTACCTCCGCTTCAAGCTCAACGACCCCGATGAACACGCCCTAGAGCAGGCCCTGCTCCTGAAGGAGAAGTGCGGCGGCACCGTCACCGCCGTCGCCCTGGACGCGCCCGAGGTGGATGACGTCCTGTTCACGGCGCTGGCGAAGGGCGCCGATCGGGCGGTAAAAATCCCGGCGGACCAAGCCGCCCTGGGCACGGTCGCCACGGCCAAGGCGTTCGCCGCCTGGTTCGCCGCCCTGCCCGCGGCGCCCGGCGCCGACACCCTGATCCTGCCCGGCTCCCAGGCGATCGACGACCTGGAGGGCGAGGTGGCGGCCTATCTCGCCGAACTCCTTCACCTCCCGTTCCTCGGCGTGGTCTGCGGCGTCGTCCCGGCGGACGGCAGGGTCACCGTGCTGAAGGAATTCTCGGGCGGCCTGCGCGGCCGCTTCGAGGTGCCGCTGCCCGCCGTGCTCGGCATCCAGTCGGCCGAAAAGCCGCCGCGCTACGTGCCGGTGGCCAAGGTGCGCGCGGCGATGAAGTCGGCCAAGATCGAGACGGCGACCGTCGCGCCGCCGGAGACGCCCCGCGTCCTCGCGCTTGAGCGCATGTACAAGCCGGAGGCCACGGGCCGCGCCCAGATGCTGGAGGGCGCGCCGGAGGAAATCGCCACCCGGCTCACCGGTCTGCTCGCCGAGCGCGGCGTCCTGTAATCCCGAACCCGGAGCCAACCATGAGCGCAACCATTCTCGTCCTGGTCGAGCAACTCCGCGGCACGGCGGCCGACATCACCTTTGAAATGCTGGGCGCCGCCCGGCAACTGTCCGCGGCCCTGCAGCGGCCGGTCGAGGCCGTGGTGCTGGGCGGGCCGGGCGCGGCCCTGGCCGGCCAGATCGGCGCGGCCGACCGCGTGCTGGTCGTCGACAACCCGGCGCTGGACCAGCCCTCCGCCGATGCGGCGGTCGGCGTCCTGCAGCAGATTCTGGCGCAACGGGCCCCCGCCCTCGTGCTGTTGGGCGGCACCAACGTGTCCTTCGGGCTCGGCACCCGGCTGGCCGCGCGCACCGGGCTGCCGTTCGTCAACTTCTGCAAGGGCGCCCGGGCCGACGGCGGCGCGGTGGTGCTGACCAGTCAGCTATTCGGCGGCAAGATCCTCACGGACGTGAAGCTCCCGGACGGCCGGGGCATCGTCAGCGTCTACCCCGGCGCGTTTCCGGCCGACTCGGGCCGCAGCGCCAAGGCTCCGCCGGTGGAGAACCTCGCCGTGCCGGCGCCGGCGGCGCAGGCGGTGTTCAAGGAGTTCGTCGAGCCCGAGACCGGCGACGTCGACATCACCAAGCAGACCGTGCTGGTGGCGGTCGGCCGCGGCATCCAGTCGGCGGACAACGTCCAGCTGGCCGAGGAGCTGGCGAAAACCCTGGGGGGCGCCGTGTGCGCCTCGCGGCCGGTGATCGACCAGGGCTGGCTGCCGCTCAGCCGGCAGGTCGGCAAGTCCGGCATGTCGGTGAAGCCGCGCATCTACCTCGCCTTCGGCATCAGCGGGGCGCCGGAGCACTGGGACGGCATGCAGAACTCCGAGTGCATCATCGCGGTGAACACCGACCCGAAGGCCCCGATTTTCGACGGCGCGCACTACGGCGTCGTCGGCGACGCCGTGGAGCTGCTGCCGCTCCTGACCGAGAAAATCCAGGCGAAGAAAGGCTGATCCTCCATGAATCCCGTCAACATCTCGGTGCTCGGGCTGCCGGGGGTGGGAATTCTGTGGGGGCTGACGCTGGTGGCATTCGGCGTGTTCGGCTGGCGGGCCTGGCAGCTCATCGGGCTGCTGCGCCGCGGCCGCGCTGAGCAGCGCCTCGACCATCCCGTGCGGCGGTTGGGGCACGCCGTCACCCACGTGCTCCTTCAGCCGCGGGTGTTCGATGAGCCCGCGATCGGCCCGGCCCACTTCCTCACCTTCTGGGGCTTCGTGGTCTACGCCACCTGCTTCAATTGGGCGCTGGTGCGCGGGCTCCTGCCCGGGCTGCCGATCCCGTTCCCTGACGACGTCCCGCCGGCGGCGCTGTTCCTCGACGTGTTCGCCGTGCTGGTGCTGGCGGCGCTGGCCGCCGCACTGGCCCGGCGCCTGTTCTACGCCCCGGCGCACCTGCACCTGAGCTTTGACGCCAACTTCATCCTCGCCCTGATCGGCCTGCTGATGGTGACGATGCTCTTCGGCTTCGCCTTCCGCTTCGTGGCCACGGGCGAGCCCGGCACCGCGTGGACCCCGTTCAGCCGCCTGCTCCGGGCGGCCCTGGCGGGCACCCCCCGCAACACCGCCCGCACGCTGTCCGTCAGCATGTGGTGGGTGCACATGATCACCGTGCTCGGGTTCCTCGTCTACCTGCCCTACTCCAAGCACCTCCACCTCCTCGCCTCGCCGTTCAACGTCTTCTTCAGCAACGCGGCGACCCGCGCCCCCGGCGACCTGACCGTGGCCGGCGCGAAGGACGACCTGACCGCCGGCGCGGCCAAGTGGGAGGAACTCACCTGGAAGCAGCTGCTGAGCGGCTTCTCCTGCGCCGAGTGCGGCCGGTGCGACCGCGCCTGCCCGGCCACGACCGCCGGCTATCCGATCGAGCCGCAGCAGATCATCCAGAAGCTCAAGCGCCACATGATGGAGACCGGCCTCGGCGGCAACGGCGACGGCCGGCCCAGGCTGATCGGCGACGTGCTGACCGAGGCGGAACTGTGGGCCTGCACCACCTGCCTGGCGTGCATGACCCGCTGCGTGGTCTGGAACGAGCAGGTGCCGCTCATCGTCATGCTCCGGCGCCAGCTCGTCAGCCAGGGCGCGGTGCAGCGCACGGTCCAGGACATGCTGGCGAACCTGACGCGTTACGGAAACTCCTTCGGCAAGTCCGACCGGATGCGCGCCCGCTGGGTCCAGACCTCCGGGCTCAAGATCAAGGACGCCCGCAAGGAGCCGGTGGAGTACCTCTGGTTCGTCGGCGACTACGCCTCCTACGATCCGCGCTGCGAGGAGATCACGCGCAAGACCGCGCAGGTGTTCGCCAAGGCCGGCCTCGATTTCGGTTTGCTCTACGAGGCCGAGCGCAACGCCGGCAACGACGTCCGCCGCGTGGGCGAGGAGGGCTTGTTCGAGATGCTGCGCGACAAGAACCAGCAGGCGTTCGCCAAGGCGAAGTTCCAGGCGATCGTCACGACCGACCCGCACACGCTCAACGTCCTCCGGCACGAATACCACTGGAACGGGAACCGCGTGCCGGTGAAGCACTACACCGAGGTGCTCGACGAACTCCTCACCGCGGGCCGGCTGCCGCTGAAGAAGAAGCTGGCCGGCCGCGTGACCTACCACGACCCGTGCTACCTCGGCCGGTACAACGGCGTCTACGACCCGCCGCGCCGCGTCCTGCGCGCCCTCGGCCTGGAGGTCGTGGAGATGCCCCGCACGCGGCACCACAGCCATTGCTGCGGCGCCGGCGGCGGACGCATCTGGATGGAGGACACCACCAAGATCGCCGAGCGGCCGGCCGAGAGCCGCGTCCGCGAGGCCGCCGCCCTGGCCGACGTGCCGACCATGGTCGTCGCCTGCCCCAAGGACATCGCGATGTTCCGCGACGCCCTCAAGACCACCGGCACCGAGGGCCGGCTCGCGGTGCGCGACCTCGCCGAGCTGGTTGCCGACGCCATGGAGGGCTGATCGCCGCCCCTGCCCGCTTCACCCGAACCCCTTCACCGCCGAACCCAAGGATCCTTCCATGTCCGTCATGCTCGAGCCCGAACTGGAGACCAGAGGCACCACGATCGAGACGCTGCTGCAGACGCCCGAGGGCAAGCGCATACTCACCTGCATCCAATGCGGCACCTGCGCCGGCACCTGCCCCTACGGGGAGTACATGGATTTCCCGCCGCGCCGCATCATCAACATGCTGCGCCGCGGCCGGATCGAGGAGGTGTTCCAGTCCGACAGCATGCTGCGCTGCGTCGCCTGCTACGCCTGCATGACCAAGTGCCCGCGGGGCATCCGGCTCTCGGACATCCTCCTGCCACTGGTCAAGGAGCAGACCCTGGTCCACCGCCCCGAGATTCCCGCCGAGCTGCAGAAGACTCTCCAGAACATCCTCCGCTACGGCAATCCGATGGGCGAGTCCTCGCGCAAGCGCGTCGCCTGGAAGACCACCGCGCCGGTGCCGGTGCCGGTCATGGCCGAGCTCAAGCGCCCGGTGGACGTCCTCTGGTTCGTCGAGTGCTACACCTCCTACTACGGCCGCGGCCAGGACAACAGCCGCGCCACGGCCAAGCTCCTGCACGCGCTGGGCGTCGACTTCGCCATTCTCGGCAACGAGGAGAAGTGCGCCGGCGACTGCGGCCAGCTCACCTGGGAGTCGGGGCTGTTCGAGACGCTGACCGACTTCAACATGGAGATCTTCAAGAAGTACCGGTTCAACCGGATGATCACCGGCGACGCGCACGCCTACAACGCGTTCCGGATCCGGTACCCGATGTACGGCTTCAACTACCGGATCGACCACACCCACATGCTGCTGGCGGAAAAGCTGGCCGACCTGAAGCCGAAGCTGACGAAGAAGCTCGACTACACCGTCACCTACCACGACTCCTGCTGCCTCGGGCGCCGGGCCGGGATGTACGATGAGCCGCGCGCGCTGCTCCGCGCCATCCCCGGCATCAAGCTCGTCGACATGGTCCACCACCACGCCAACGCCATCTGCTGCGGCGGGGGCGGCGGCGGCATGTGGCTCGACACGTTCTTCAAGGAAAAGGGCATGGAGCGCCTCTCCGAGCGGCGGGTGAAGGAGGCCATCGCCACCGGCGCCGACGTCCTGGCGGTGTCCTGCCCGTACGAGATCTACCGCTTCGAG
>DATJUU010000054.1:0-13323 GCA_035502155.1 Opitutaceae bacterium | reverse complement strand
CCCACCCCGACACGCGGCTGGAATTGCGGGCCGGGGTGTGGTAGGCAACGGAGGCGAGCCCACCTGCCATGACCGCTTCCCCCGCCGACAACCTGGCGTCGCTGGACCGGGCGATGCATCTGGCGAATCTCCGCCATGCCTTCGAGGAGGCCACGTTCTACGCCGCGGCGGTGGCGCAGGAGCGGGGCGTGCCGCTGGGCGAGACCACCGCGCTCACGGAGGCGAAGCGCCGGCTGATCGAGGACGCGGTGGCGGTCGCCCCGCTCGCCGCCCACATCGTCCGCGGCGCCCGCATCGAATGCTCGCTCGCCGCCGATCCGTACGCCTGCCATGGCGCGGTGACGTGCTTCCGCGTCCACGAGATCCTGCGCAAGACGCGGCGGCATCCGGAGGCGCGGATCCTGCTCAACGACACGCCGCTGCCGCGCGAGCAGCTGCTGGCGATGTACCGGCTGCTCGTGCCCAACACGAACCTCGAGCCGCTGTCGCGCCTCAACCTCTACACCCTGCCGCGCATCGTCACCGCGGCCGTGGCCGGCGGCGTGATCGCGGGCGCCTGGGCCGGCCGCGAGCAGACCCCCGAGGTGGCGCTGGATTTCCGCGCCGGCCTCATGGGCGGCGCCTTCGTCGGCGCGGTGCTGTCGCTGCTGGGCCAGTTCTCGCTCAGCCGCAATGTCTTCAAGACGGCGCCGTGGAACGCGGCGCTCTACAACGACGCCAACCTCCTCCTCTACCGGCAGGATCCCGCCTCGCTCTTCCTCGCCCGGCGGGAGTTCATGGCGCGGAATCACTTCATCAAGGGCGGGCTCAACGGCCGGCGCTACCACGAGCGGGCGCAGGCGATCGAGGCCGGCGCGTACGCCGACGTGCTCCGCCGGCGCCGGGAGCAGCTCCTGGGGCGGTAGCCCCGGGCGGGCGACCGCGCCATTTGCCTTGAGCCGGGCGGCGGGGCCGGTAGTCACTCGCCTGCCGCCATGAGCTCCGATGCCGCGCCCCGCGAGGCCGCCCGCCTCGCCGACCTCACGCCGTACCAGTGGAAATCGGGGATCGCGGCCTGGCTGGGCTGGATGTTCGACGGACTCGAACTGCATCTCTACACGCTGGTGGCCGCGCCGCTGGTGGTGACCCTGCTGGCCGCCACCAGCGCCGCCGATCCGGCGGTGACGGAAAAATCCGCCTACATCCAGGCGGCGTTCCTCGTCGGCTGGGCCGCGGGCGGGGCGTTCTTCGGGCGGCTGGGCGACCTGCTGGGCCGCAGCCGCGCCCTGGCGCTGACCGTGCTGACCTATGCGCTCTGCACCGGGCTGTGCGCCGCCGCGCAGACCTGGTGGCAGCTGATGCTCTTCCGATTCGTGGCGGCGCTCGGCATCGGCGGCGAATGGGCGGTGGGCGCCTCGCTGCTCACGGAAACGTGGCCGCGGATGTGGCGCCCGTGGCTGGCCGCCGTGCTGCAGACGGGCGTCAATCTCGGCATCCTCGTCGCCGCCGGCACCGTCGGCCTGCTGTCGCTGCTGCCGCACCCCCCGTCCGAGCGCTTTGTCTTCCTCCTCGGCGTGCTGCCGGCGCTGCTCGTCTACTGGATCCGCCGCCAGGTGCCGGAACCGGAGGCCTGGCGGCAGGCCGAGGAGGCGGCCGCCCACCACAACCCGGGGGTGCGCGAACTGTTCCGCGGCGGCATCGCGCGGACCACTTGGATCACGACCGTGGTGTGCGCGCTGAGCCTGTCGGCCTGGTGGCTGTTCGTCTTCTGGCATCCGCAGCACCTGCGGCGGCTGCTCGTGACGGAGGGCCTGCCGCCGGCGGAGATCACCCGGCGCGTCTCGGCCGCCTTCTTCCTCGTGAACGCGATGGCGATCGCGGGCAACTTCGCCGCCGGCTGGCTGGCGCGGCGCGTGAACAACCGCCGCGCCATCCTCCTGCTCTTCCTCGGCCTGTTCGCGAGCATGGCCGGCGCGTTCATCGTCCCGCGCGGCTTCGCCGCCCTGGCGTGGTTCTGGGTGCCGCTGACCGGATTCTTCTCCGGCGTGTTCGCGCTGTTCACCATGTACCTGCCGCCGCTCTTCCCCACCCTGCTGCGGACGACCGGCGCGGGTTTTTGCTACAACATCGGCCGGCTCGCGGCGGCGGTGGCGTCGGTCGTCTTCGGCTGGCTCGCGCCGGTGGGCGACTTCCGCCAGGCGCTGCTTGTCTCGAGCCTGCTCGCGCTCGCCGCCGCCGTGGCCTCCTGGTGGCTGCCCGAGCGCGCCGCGGGCGGGGAAACGGCGTGACGCGACTTGTCTTTGCCGCACCGAGGGAAATCCTGCCGCCATGCCGACCGCCGCCCGCTGCCCCTGGCCCACCACGCCGCTCTATGTCGCCTATCACGACACCGAGTGGGGTGTGCCGTTGCACGACGAGCACCGGCTCTTCGAATTCCTCGTGCTCGAGGGCGCGCAGGCGGGGCTGAGCTGGCTCACCATCCTCAACAAGCGGGAGAACTACCGCCGCGCCTTCGACGGCTTCGAACCCGCCAAGGTCGCCCGCTTTAACGCGCGGAAGATCGCCGCCCTGCTCGCCGACCCCGGGATCGTCCGCAACCGTCAGAAGATCGAGTCGGCCGTCCGCAACGCCCGGGCGTTCCTGGCCGTGCAGGAGGAGTTCGGCAGCTTCGACCGCTACATCTGGCGCTTCGTCGACGGCCGGCCGGTCCAGAACGCGTGGCGCCGCCTCAAGGACATCCCGCCGCGCACGGCCGTGTCCGACGCCCTGAGCGAGGATCTGCGCCGGCGCGGCTTCAACTTCGTCGGCAGCACGATCTGCTATTCGCACATGCAGGCCACCGGCATGGTCAACGACCACCTCGTGGCCTGCCCGCGGCACGCCGCCTGCGCGCGTCTCGCGCGGTGAACCGCGCGAGCCGCGGGTTCTGAGTTCAGGGTTTTGGGTTCTGGGCTGGTTCTGCCCACCGCCCACTGCCGTCTGACTTCTGACCTTTGGCCCCCGGCGACCACCGCGGTTTGTCACGCATTACGTGACAAACTCCTCTGAGAACCAGCGCCCCAATTTTGTCACGTATTACGTGACAAAGTGCGATTGCCGCGGCTTGATTTCTGAAATCGGGAGGAAAACGCCGCCGCGGCGGGTTTTAAGTTTTGGGTTTTGGGCTGGTTCTGCCCACCGCCCACTGCCGACTTACTTCTGACTTCTTACCTCTGACCTCTGACTTCTGACTTCTGACCTCTGGCGGCCCAAGGCCGCAACGGCCCTCCCCTCAGAGCGTCTCGCGGGTCGCCGATTCGCGGCGCGTGTCGGGCAGGCCGGCGCAGCCGCGGGCGGTGAAGTCGCGGACGCCGCGCAAGACGAAGAGCGGCGCGCCCGGCGCCCGCTGCGCTGCCAGCCCTTCGAAGGAAACGTCCGTGGCGTCGTCGAGGACCACCGGCGGACGTTCGTCGGGCGCGGCGAAGCCGACGGTGATGTCGCGGACGCTCAGGTTCCGCACATGGCGGGCATATAACCCGTAGGCGGGGATCGGACCGAACATGCTCGGCTCGGGATAGGAGCGCTCGTTCTCCGGCGGCTCGCGGTCGGCCTCGGCGCGCGTCCCGCCGCCGAGGTACTCGATGCGGATGTCGCGCAGCGCGACGTCCTCGATCGGCCGGCCCGGCAGCCCGCAGAGGAGCGAGGCGAAGCGCGGCTCCGCGCCGGTCACGGTGACGTTGCTGATCTGCACGCGGCGGATCGCGCCCACCGGCGTGCCCGCCGGCCCGCGCGCCCGGTTGCCGAGGCGCAGGAAGAGCGGCGCGGTCGTGATCTCGCGCATGGTCAGGTCGGTAGCCGTGACGTCCTCGAGCACGCCGCCGTCGACGGTCTCCAGCGCGAGGCCGCGACTTCGCTCGAAGACGCAGTTCGAAATCGTGATCCGGCGGAAGCCGCCGTTGGACTCGGTGCCGCATTTGATGCGGCCGGTGACGCGGTCGCGGTCGGGCGCAAGCTCCTGGGTGCGGCGGAAGGTGCCGTCGAGCATCGAGCCGGGGTCGTAGCCCGTGACCCGGCAGTTGGTGATGGTGACGTTTTCGGTCGGGCGGGCCGCGCCAAGCGCGAAGGAGCTCTTGAGCACGATCGCGTCGTCGTTGGGCGAGTTGACGGTGCAGTGGGCGACCCGCACGTTGCGGCAGCAGTCGATGTCGAGGCCGTCGCGCACCGTGTCGATCTGGACGTGGTCGATGTTGAGATTGTCCACGCCGGTGGCGAGGAGGGCGAAGTGTCCGCCGCGCAGGATGGAGAAGTCGCGCAGCAGGACATTGCGGCAGGACCTGAGCGCGATCGCCTTGTTGGCCCAGCCGTCCATGGAATCGGACTGGTTGGGGTCGCCGGGGAGGAGCACGTCGGGGATGACCGCGCCGTCGGGCCCGAGGCTCAGGGGCATGTCGCCGGCGCGCAGCTCGCGGCGCGGGCCGGGGCCGCGGCGGGTGAGCCCGCGGCCGTCGATGCGGCCGGGACCGAGGATGGAGACGTCGGCCAAGTCCTCGCCCCAGATGAGGCTGTTGCGCCAGTGGCTGTGGCCGAAGTCCTGAAACTGGTCCCATTCATTCGGCTCGGCCGCGTCGTAGGCCCCGAGGCCGGGTGCCGGCGTCGCCGCGAGCAGGGTCGCGCCGGGGCCGAGATAGAGGGCGTCGCGGCTGCGGAGGCGGATCGAGAAGCTGAGGTAGGTGCCGACAGTGAACATCACCGTGCCGCCGCCGGCGTCGTGGGCCGCCGTGATCGCGCGGTTGATGGCGTCGGTGTCGGGGGTGGAGCCGTCGCCCCGCGCGCCAAAGGCGCGGACATCGAACGGCGGCGGGCCGCCGCCGCCCGGGGCGCCGGTGGCACAGCCCAGACCCGAGGGCCAGGGAAGGAGCCAGGTAGCCGGGAGTTTCATCGCCAGCCCGGAGTCTGCGGGCGGATGGCGTCCGGGCAAGCCAAGGGCGGCGGGGGCAAAGCGCCGGCTTGCGCCCGTCCCAGCCGTTCCTACCTTGGGCGGCGCCTTTTCATGCACGTAGGCCTCACTCCCGACCAACAGCTGCGCACCGGGCTGGGCGACCCCGGTGCGCCGGAAGCCGACCGCCAGCGCCTTCTCTACATCAACCTCAAGCTGCGGGACCTGGGGTGCCCGACGTTTCCGCTCGGGACCGACGCCGAGCTGGCGGAGCTGATGGGCGACATGCTGGCGCTCAGCCGCGAAAAGGACCGGCTGCTCGCCGACCGCCTGTGCCCCGTCGACCAGCGGATCCAGAACTACCTCTACGACACGCTCGACGGCGTGGTCCCGGTGCCCCGTCTGCCGCCGCGCACGTTCGTGCTCGACCGCTACGGGCTGGCGCGGGCGCTCTCGCTGCCGCCCGACCGCGACGCGTACGCCTCCGAGCTAGTGCGCTCCTACCGCGTGCGCCAGGGCGTGCTGCACAACCCGCAGCAGGACCGCCGCACCACCGAGGGCGTGTTTCACGTCGCCGAGGGCGGGCTGCCCGTGCCGGACGACAAGAAGTCCGTGCCGCTGGCCGTGTTCGGCCGGCTGCTCCAGCACGCGCTCCAGCCGCCCGCGGAGCTGTGCCGGCTGCCGTTCACGTCGACGCAGCCGGAGCAGGCGGAATGCTTCGTGTCCCTGCTCCTGCGGCCGGCGGTGTGCCCCGCCGTCCCCGGCTTCATCGCCGAGAAGGCGCTCGAGGTGCGCTTCTTCGCGCCCGGCGGCCTGGTGAGCAACCTCGATTTCGTCGAGAGCGTGTTCGGCAATGCCGGCGACCCCCGCCTGCCGGAGAACGACGCCGCGCTCGACCCGATGCACTGGACCGGCCACACCGGCTGCGTCATCCTCGCCCCCCACCTCACCCGGCTGACCAAGCGCGAGCTGGGGCTGCCCCGGTGGGAGGAGGCCACGCCGCGCCAGCAGCGCGACGGCCTGTGCTGGCGCGAACCGGCGGAGCGCTACAACGACGGCCGCGCCTTCAAGCTCACCTCGCGCGACGCCGCGGGCGTGATCGTGACGATCCTCGCCGACAACTATTTCGGCTACTGCAAGAAGGAGGTGAAGACCCAGATCAGCTATTCCGCGAACCTCTTCGGGCTGGCCGAGGAGGAGCACGCGGGCGGCGCGCTGCTCTTCACCCGCTACGACCTGGCGGCGGACTTCGCCGCCGCGCGCGTGATCGCCAAGTATCCCCGCACCCTCGCCGAGGCCCTGCGGCTGCTCGGCGACGGAGTCGAGCCGCAGCCCGAGGGCCACGGGGTCGACCGCAAATACCCCGACGTCCTCTACGTGCCGGAGGACGCGCACTTCGACCTGCCCACGCAGGCGGTGACCTGGACGCACGCGGGCCGGCCGGTGCAGCTGCGGCTGCGCCTCGGCCACACCTACGTGCTGCCCTCCGGCTTCAAGGTGCATTTGGAGAAACCGCGCGGCAGCCGGACCTGGCGGCTCGTCGGCACGCACGCCGAGGTCACCTTCTGCCACAAGCCGTGCACGGTCTCGGGCGGGGGCAAGTCCGAGATCTCGAAAAGCCTCTCCGACGCGATCATCCAGGGGCCGGTGTTCACCGCGGACTTCGCCGCGGACTTCGCCCTCGTCACCCGCCTGCTCGCGCACGACTTTTCATCGCGTTTCCGCGACCCGGCGCGCCGCGGCGCCGACCGCCGGCCGCTCCTCAGCCCCGAGCGCTCGCTCGGCTCGGTGATCAAGCTGCTCACGCCCTCGCCGGAGGAGTTCAGCGACGAGTACAACGCCTGGCTGGACTCGATTCCCCAGCACATCAAGGAGCTGGTCCTGGTGGTGAAGCGCTTCCACAAGCTCGAGTGGGGCGAGGCGTGGCGCGAGCATTTCGGGGTCGCGGTGATCAACGGCGTGCCGGCCAACGAGCTGCGCCTCCACACCCAGCGGCTCGAGTCGAGCTACCTGCGCGTGGGCTTCGCGCCCGACGGCTCGTGGCGCACCTTCGGCCTGCGCAAGGACTTCCACCCCGCGCTCAAGATCCAGATGGAGGACGACATCACGGCCTCGATCGTCGTGCCGCGGCGGGCGCTGACCGGCCTCGGGGTGGCGGCGGTGCAGCCGGCGCTCAAGTTCGTCCACAACGTCGAGTACCGGCTCTTCCAGCGGCCCGACGACGCGATCCTGCGCGGCTACGACCACCAGACCGAGGCGGACTTCGCGCGGCCCCGCACCTTCTTCTCCAACTACGAGCCGCTGACCGCGGCCCAGGCGCGGGCGCTGGTCGAGGACGCGATCGCCTTCGACGAGTTCACGCCGCCGATGCAGCGCCTCATCACCGACGCGGCGGCAGGCGGGCGGCCGGAGTATTTCGTCTGCTCGGCCCAGCCGCGGCTGGTCGACGGCAAGCCCTCGCGCAACCCGCGCTACCTGCAGACGCGCCCGGACCTGCTGCACCCGCGCGAGTCGCACGTCGCCGAGATGGGCCTGCGCCTGATGCGGCAGGTGCCCGTGGGGCGGCCGGTGCCGACGCCGGTCAACGCCGTGCTCGCGGGCCGGCGCAACAACCCGGCGGACCCGGCCGCCGGCATCCGCTCCCTCGCGGTCTACAATCCGCTGCACTACATGGAGCTCCCCGAGCTGTTCATGGAGTTCATCTGCAGCATGACCGGCAAGTCGCCCTCGACGACGGGCGCCGGCTCGGAGGGCGCGCTGACCAAGGGGCCGTTCAACGCGCTGCCGCCGATCTACGATCTGAACGCGGCGCTGGTGTCGTTCCTCGTCACCGGCTACCCCGGCTTCCTCTCCTCGGCCGGCTGCGTGGGGCCCGCGATGCGGGTCAACCACGACATCAGCCTGCTGGTGCCGGAGGTGTGGTGCCGGATGGGGGCGGAGGAGCGCGAGCCGCGCCACCTGATCGAGGGCGGGTTTCTCGAGCGCTGCCATGACTTCGAGGCCGGCGGGCGCCGGATCCTCGCGAGCCGCCTCGGCTACCGGATCACGGAGCGCTTCGTGGCGCATTTCTGCGGCCGGGTCTTCAACCATCCGCACCTGATCTTCAGCGCGGAGATGCTGCGGCCGGAGTTGCAGGACCGGGCCGCCTTCATCGACGGCATGGACAACATCGTGGCGACGCAGCAGCGCGTCGCGGCCCACTATTTCAACGACGGCAGCGTCGCGGAGGCCTGCCCCCCGCTGCGCGCCCTGCTGCACCTCATGCGCGACGACGAGTTCGAGGGCCGCGGGCTGAACCACCCGGAGATCCGCACGTTGTTTGCCCCGGAGCAGGCGCTGGCCAGCGACTGGTACCGGGACCGGCTGCGGGCGCGGCAGACGATCGCGATCCGCCAGTGGCGCCGGCACCTCGCCTACCTCGAGAAATTCCTCGCCCGGCCGAACTACGCCGGCGAGGCGGCGCGTCTGGACGTGCCCGGACGCCACGCCGAGGCGACGCGCGAGCAGGCCCGGGTCTCGAGCCCGGACTATCTGGACGAACTGCAGGGCACGATCGGGGCCGAACCGGCGCTCGCCGGGCCGGCGCGCTGAGTCCGGCCGGCCGGCAAGCTGCTCGTGGGCAAGGAGTCGCAGCGGCGCCGCGCGGCCGTTGCATAACCGTTACTTTTAGGCCGGGTGCCGCCGGCGACGGATTCTGATTCCCAACACCGAAGCCGGTGGTCCCGTTGACTCCCATGGCGTTGGAAGCACCTTGTGCGAGCCCCAAAAATCCATGGTTAGTCCTAATTTAGACAACAATTCACCGCCCGGCGGTTCCAAGTCGCTCCAGCAGCCGCGGACCATCCGGGACGCCGTCATCCGCCTCGCGGGCGACTCCCAGGACGGCATCCAGACGATCGGCGGCTTCCTCGCGCGCCTCGCCGGACGCTCCGACCAGGATGTGATGACGTACATGACGATCCCGTCCACGATCTCGGGCGGCCCGTCGATCTTCCAGGTGCGGATGGGCAGCGGCGAGATCCTGTCGGCCGGCGACCAGGCCGACATGCTGGTGACGTTCTACCAGCACAGCTACCAGGACCACATCGAGTCCCTGCGCCCCGGCGGCGTGCTGGTCTACGACACCGACCACGTCACGCCCAACCCCGACGACAAGCGTTTCACGGCCATCGGCGTGCCGATCACCAGCCGCACGATCGAGGCGGTGGGCGGCGCGGCGAAGGACAAGGGCAAGAACATCTTCGTGCTCGGCCTGCTTGGCCGCATCTTCCAGCTCGACGTCGCCAAGCTCACCGCGCTGGTCAAGGAGCGCTTCGGGGGCCGGACCGAGGACATCGTGCGCAACGCGCTGCTGGCCTTCGACGCCGGCTACGCCTACCCGGCGGACAACATCCGCGACTGCTTCTTCCGTTTTGACGGCGCCCCGCGCGCCTCGACCCGGCCGCAGGTGACGATGGACGGCAACCAGGCGCTGGCGCTCGGGCTCATCGCCGCGGGCGTGCGCTACGGCGCGGCCTACCCGATCACCCCGTGGTCGACGATCATGGAGATGCTGCGCAGCGAGCTGCCCAAATACGGCGGCACGTTCGTGCAGGCGGAGGACGAGCTCGCCGCCGTGTCCTACGCGCTCGGCGCCGCCTACGCCGGCCACCTCGCGGTGACCGGCAGCTCCGGCCCCGGCCTGTCCCTCAAGATGGAGGCGTTGAGCTGGGCGGTGATGGCGGAGATGCCGCTGATCGTGGTCAACATCCAGCGCGGCGGGCCGAGCACCGGCCTGCCGACCAGCGTCGAACAGAGCGACCTGCTCCAGGCCATCTACGGCAGCCACGGGGACGCGCCGCGGGCGGTGCTCGCGCCGCGCAACGTGGAGGACTGCTTCTACGTCGCCCTCGAGGCCGGCCGGATCGCCCGCCATTACAGCACGCCGGTGCTCATCCTCTCGGACCAGTCGCTGGCCACGCGGATCGAGGCCTTCGACGAGCCCGACCTCGCCAAGCTCATGGTCGAGGTGAAGCCCGACCTTTCCGAGCGCCCCGCCGATTTCAAGCCCTATGCGCTTGACCGCCTGACGCGGCACGCCCCGCCGGGCTCCCGCACCGCCTCGGGCAAGTTTCCCAACGTCACCGGCCTCGAGCACGACGAGGAGGGCCACCCCTCGGGCAACCCGGCGATGCACGCCAGGATGACCGCCAAGCGGCGCGAGAAGATCAAGGCGCTCGCCGCGGAAGCCCCGACGCCGGAGGTCTTCGGCGACGAAAAGGGCACGGTGCTGCTCGTCGGCTGGGGCTCCACCTGGGGCCCGATCCGCGAGGCGGTCACCCGCCTGCGCGGTGGCGGCATCAAGGCCGCCCAGATCCACCTGCGCCACCTGCACCCGCTGCCGGACGGAATCGGGGCGATCTTCAACAACTACCGCCACATCTTCGTGGCCGAGATGAATGACGAGGGCCTCTACGGCTTCGGCCAGCTGGCGATGCTGCTGCGGGCGCGCTTCGCCAACCCGGCCATCCGCAGCATCACGAAGACGGACGGCCTGACGTTCAAGGTGCGCGAGATCGTCGACGGCGTCTCCCGCCACCTCCATCCCGAGCGGGCGATCGAAACCGTGCCGCCATTCGCCCGCTGAGGCGGGCGAAGAAGTAACAAGTTCCAAGTATAAAGTAACAAGAAGCTGCACCGAAATTTCCGATCGCCGACTCCCGCCTCCATGAGCACCGCCCCTTCCCCCGCCCCCGCCGCCCCGGCCAACGGCGCCGCGCGCCCGCCGCTGACCCGCAAGGCCCTCACCGCCGACCATCCCACCTGGTGCCCCGGCTGCGGTGACTTCGCCGTGCTGGCGTCCTTCCAGCGCACGCTGGAGAAGCTGCAGTACCCGCAGGAGAGCATCGTCTGCTTCGCCGGCATCGGCTGCTCCTCGCGCTTCCCCTACTTCGTCAACACCCACGGCGGCCACTACCTCCACGGCCGCGCCCTGCCCATCGCCGCCGGGGTCAGCCTGAGCCGCGAGGACCTGCACGTCTTCGTCTTCGGCGGCGACGGCGACGGTTTTTCGATCGGCGGCAACCACCTCGTCCACACCGCCCGCAAGAACGTCAACCTGACCTACGTCATCATGGACAACTTCGTCTACGGCCTGACGAAGAAGCAGACCTCGCCGACCTCGCCGGTGGGGTTCAAGTCGAAGACCGATCCGACGGGCGCGGTCGACCAGCCGATCAACCCGATGCGCACGCTGCTCAACAGCGGCGCGACCTTCGTGGCCCGCAGCCACGCGGCCCAGGTCGGCCACATGACGGAGATGATGGAGCGCGCGGCGCGGCACGACGGCTTCGCGGTCGTCGAGATCCTGTCCGAGTGCGTCGAGTTTTATCCCGGCGCCTTCGACGCGGGCAATCCGCGCAAGAACGGCGCCTTCACGCTCATCCAGGAGCGCAAGAACGACGGTTCGCCGGAGGATGCCCAGCGGCACGACCCGACCAACGAGGTCGAGGCCTTCCGCCTGGCCACCCTGCCCTGGCCGGGCGTCTTCGGCGTCTTTTACGAGGTGCAGCGCCCGACCAAGAACCGGCTGGAGGCCGGGCTGGTCGCCGCGGCGCGCGAGCGCTCCAAGGGCGCCGCCGACCTCCAGCTGCTGCAGTCGACGTTCGCCCGGATGCGCTGAGCGCTCAGGGCGCCGGCGCCGACTCCGTGAGCAGGCGGACGAGCTGATCCTTCCAGACCGCGGCCAGCGTGTGGGTGCCGTGGCCGCGGGTCTGTTCGGTCCGGGGCAGGACGACGGCGCGGCCGTGGGGCACGCGCCTGATCTCCCGCTCGAGGATGCCGAGCTCCGGCGGGTTGATGAGATCGTCCTCCGAGTTCACGGCCAGCAGCGGCGCGCGGATCTTCTCGAGGCCGGGACCCGGGTCATAGTCCTGCGAGGCCTCGATCGCGTAGAGCATGTCGTTGGCGTCCTCCTCCGGCATCACGCGGGCGTTGAATGCGTCGAGCGCGGCGTCGGTCGCGGCCAGCGTCGGCGTCTCGCGCTGGCGGAGCACCGGGTTGCTGCTCATGAACCAGAGCATCTCGACGGCGGTGCGCAGCGACGGCGGCTGGGTGCGGTACTCGCCGCCCTGCCACGCCGGGTCGCCGCGGATGGCGTCGATGATCATCCGGCGCCAGCCGCGGTTGCGGCCGGCGACCTGGGTGGGGAGGCTCGCGAGCGGCATGAGCGCGTCCATGAAGTCGGGATGCACCTCGCCCCACAGCCAGGTGTGCATGCCGCCCATCGAGGTGCCCATCACGAGGCGCAGGTGGTTGACGCCGAGCCCGTCGGTCAGCAGCCGGTACTGCGCCTCGACCATGTCGAGGTAGCCGTAGTGCGGAAAGCGCGCGTGGAGTCCGTCGCTCGGCTTGCCCGACTGGCCGTGACCGATGCCGTCCGGCAGCACGATGAAGTAGCGCGCGGCGTCCAGCGGCTGGCCGGGGCCGAAAAGCTCGCCGGCGAACTCGGGCCGGATGAACTGGGCGCCGCTGCCGGTGGTCCCGTGGATGATGAGGATGGCGTTGCGCACCACGCCGCGGGCGTCGCGTTCGGGCCGGCCGAGCGTGCGGTAGTGGACCCGCAGCTCCGGCAGGGTTTCGCCGGAGCGGAAATGAAAGTCGCGCAGGACAAAATCGCCCTGCACGGGCGCGGGGTAGTCGGCGGCCCGGGCGGCGAGGGCCGCGAGCAGCAGGACGGGGAACAGGCGGCGGAGGGGCATAAGGGGGCGCGGTTCAGCCGCGGAGCCGGCGGGTCGTGCGCACGAGTTCCTCCGCCACCCGCTGGGCGGCCGCGGCGGAGCGCGCGTCGTGCAGGCTGCCGTCGGGCGCGAAGGCCTCGTCGGCCCGCGGCACCGAGCACTGGGCCGGGACGACGTGACAGCCGAGATGCAGGAGCAGGCCGCGGGCGACCTGGGCCGAACGCACGCCGCCGTACATTCCGGGCGAGGCCGACACCACGGCGGCCACCTTGCCGGCGAGCGGGTTGGGCTCGGCGCGGGTGCACCAGTCGATGGTGTTCTTGAGCAGCGGCGTGATGAGCGAGTTGTACTCGGGCGACGCGATGAGCAGGGCGTCGTGCTGCGTGACCAGCCCGACCAGCTGCTGGGCCGGAGCGGGCAGGCCGGAGGCGTCCTCCAGGTCGCCGTGGTACAGCGGGAGCGGATAGTCGTTGAGGTCGAGGAGCGTGACCTCGCCGCCGGCCGCGCGCGCGGCGGCCACCACCACGGCGAGCAGCTTCCGGTTCAGCGACTCCCGGCGGGCGCTGCCGGCAAAGGCGAGGATGCGGGGCGGCGCGTTCATGCCGGGATGATGTAGCCAGCTCCGCGCCCGGGGCAACCTCCGCCGGCGTTTCCGCCCGCCCGCCCCGGGGAAAAACGCGCGTTGCCCCCGGCGCCGGCGCTGTTTAGCTG
>DATJUU010000053.1:0-5718 GCA_035502155.1 Opitutaceae bacterium | reverse complement strand
TTCTCCGTCGGGATGCCGATCCCGTTGTCGCTGACGATGACCCGCACGATCTTGGCATCGTGCTCCAGCCGCACGAGCAGCCGTTTGTCCGCGCGACCGCCCTCGTCGAGGGCGTACTTGGCGTTGCGGATCAGGTTGATGAGGATCTGCAGCACCTTCGGGCGCTCGACGATCACCGCCGGCGCCGGGGCCAGCTGGCGCACGAGGTCGACGTCGTGCCGGGTCAGCGCCGCGGCGTTCATCCGCAGCGCATCCTCCACCAGGTCGACCGGGGCGAGCGCCTCGACCACGCCGAGCACCTTGGCATATTCCTGCTGCATGCCGACGATGTCCTTGATGTGGTCGACGTTGCGGCGCAGGGAGTCCACCTCCGACAGCAGCCGCTGCTGCTCTCCCGTGAGGTGGTCGGCGAGGGTGTCGAGGTAGGGCAGCACGCGGTGCCCCTGCGGATCGGCAGTCAGGAATGTGCCGAGGTCCTCCGCGTGCTCGTGAAGCAGGGCGCTGAGGCGGGCGATGTTGCCGAGCCGCGTGTTCTGCAGGTTCTCGGCCAGGATGTTGACCGAGACGTTCACGCTGTTGAGCACGTTGCCGATGTTGTGCAGCACGCCGGTGGCGACCTCCGCCATGCCGGCGACGCGCGAGGCGTCCAGCAGGCTCTTGTAGGTGTCGGCCAGCTCCTGCTCGGTTTTCTTGCGTTGAGTGATGTCCTCAAGAATGGCGATTTCCTGGATGATGTGTCCGGAGTCATTGCGCACCACCGCAACGGAGAGCCGTCCCCACACCAGGCGTCCATCCTTGAGGACAAAGCGAAGCTCGAGAGTGTCGTTGTCCGCCCCGCCGGAATCGATCTGCTGGTTCGATTCGCGATACCGGGCGAGATCATCCTTGTGGATGAGGGAATCGAACTGGGCGTCGTCGGACGCCTCCTCGGCTGTCAGGCCGAGGACCCGGCGGAAGGTGGCGTTCCGGTGGTAGACGTTGCCCAGGTCGGTGCGCCGCCAGGAAACCCCGAGGGGCGCGTGTTCGAAGATCAGCCGGAAGAGCAGCTCGCGCTGCTGCAGCTCCTCTTCGGCGTTCTTCAGCTCGGTCATGTCCTTGCCGAGTCCGAAGGTGCCGACAATCCGGCCGCTCTCGTCGCGCAGCGGCATCTTCGAGGTCAGCGTCCACCGCACCCGGCCGTCGTGGAAGGTTTCCCGCTCGGGCAGGCCGACGATGGCCTCGCCGGTGCGCAGGATCCGCTGCTCGGCCTCGAAGGCGGACCGCGCATGCTCGTCGCCAAAGAGATCGAAGTCGGTCTTCCCGATCAGGTCGGCGGGGCCGCCCAGGCCGTGCTTGCGCGCCTTGGAAGCGCTGCAGGTGATGAACCGCGATTCGGCGTCCTTGAAGTACACCGTGTCGGGGACGGAGCGCATGAATGTCTCCATCATGTCGTGCTCCCGGCGCAGCTCGGCCTCCAGCTGGTCGCGCCGCGCCAGCTCCTGCTGCAGCCGCGCGATGGTCCGGTCCAGGTCCGCGGTGCGCTCGAGCACCCGCGCATCGAAGTCGACGGTCAGCCGCTCCGCGCGGCGGCGGAGGTGGACGGTCCACCGCCAGTAAACCGCGATCATCGGGGCGCCGAGGACGGCGAGGACGATCAGCGGCAGCCAAAAACTTTCGGTCAGGTTGTGGAGCATGGCGGTGGGGGTCAGACGGCCACCAGGGACGGGGTCTTTTCGGCGGGGCGCGCCGCTCTCGCGGTTCCGCCGGAGCGCTGGCGCTCCAGCACGGCGGCGAGCTCGTTCAACCCGGTCGGCTTCGCGATGTAGTCGTTCATCCCGGCGGCCAGGCAGGATTCACGGTCGCCCTGCATCGCGTTGGCGGTCATCGCGACGATGCGGACCGGGATCGGCCAGGTGGCGCGGCCGGCCGCCTCCTCGGCACGGATGAGCCGGGTGGTCTCGAAGCCGTTCAGGCCGGGCATCTGGCAATCCATGAAGATGACCCCGTAGCGGTGGCGCCGCAGCGCCGGCAGCACCGAGCGCCCGTCGGCGACGACGTCCGCCGACCAGCCGAGCCGCTTGAGCTGCGCCAGCGCCACCTTCTGGTTCACCGCGTCGTCCTCCGCGACCAGGATGGGGGCCGGCGCATGGCCGTTGGCCGGCGCGCGGAAGGGCGCGGGCGGGATCGAATCCCGCCCGGGGGCGTTGGCCCGCTCACGCCCGGCCATGAGCGTGGTCAGGCACTGGAGCAGCTGCGACGGCCGCAACGGCTTGGTCAGACAGGCGTCGAGAGGGTGCCCGTCATGGCCCGACCCGTTGAGCCGGACGTCCAGGGAGGTGAGCATCACCAGGCGCGGTGGGTGGGCCAGCGCGGCCGCTTGAATATTGCCGGCGAGGGTGAGGCCGTCCTGCACGGGCATGTGCATGTCGAGCAGGACGAGGTCGAAGGGGCGGGGGGAGGCGGCCGCCTGTTGCAGCGTTTCCAGCGCGGCGGACGCGCTGTCGACCGCCTGGTGCGCGACGCCCCAGCGGGCCAGCAGGTGATGCAGCACCATCCGGTTGGTCTCGTTGTCGTCAACGATCAGCGCATGGGTGTCGCGCAGGTCGGCCACGTCGGCGGGCCGGCCGGCCGGCGCGAGATTCTGTTTGGCGAACGGCAGGCTGAACTGGAACGTGGAGCCCTTGCCGGGGTCGCTGTGGGCCGAAATTGAGCCGCCCATGGCCTCGACCAGCCGCCGCGAGATCGCCAGGCCGAGGCCGGTGCCGCCGAACCGCCGCGTGGTCGACTCGTCCGCCTGGCAGAACGGCTGGAACAGGCGGGGGAGGGCGTCCGCGGGGATGCCGATGCCGGTGTCGTGGACGGCGAAGCACAGCTGGACGGTGTCCTCATCCTGCCGCTCGAGCGAAACGCGCAGGAAGACCTCGCCGCGTTCCGTGAACTTGAGGGCGTTGCCCAGGAGGTTGAGCAGCACCTGGCGGAGGCGCAGCGGGTCGCCGCGCAGCCAGGCGGGCACGTCGTCGTCGACCTCCGCGATCAACTCGAGCTTTTTCTCGCACGCGCGGGCGGCGTGCAGCTCGGTCGTGCCCTCGACGAGTTCGTTGACGTCGAAGTCCACCGATTCGAGCGTGAGCCGGCCGGCCTCGATCTTGGAGAAGTCCAGGATGTCGTTGAGGATGGCGAGCAGCGATTCGCTGCTGTCGCGCAGCGTGCGGACGAAGCTGGACTGCTCCTCGGTCAGGTTGGTGTCGAGCAGAAGGTTGGCCATGCCGAGGATCCCGTTCATCGGGGTCCGGATCTCGTGGCTCATGTTGGCCAGGAAGGTGCTCTTGGAGCGGTTGGCGGTCTCGGCGGCCACGCGGGCGGCGTGCGCCTCGTCCTCGGCGTGCTTGCGCTCCTCGATCTCCGCGCGCAGCTCGGCCGTGCGGGCGTCGACGGCCTGCTGGAGGCCCTCCAGGCGCAATCGCTCCTGCTGGAGGAGATGCCATTTCTCGGTCAGCGTCAGGCTGAGCTGCAGGACCTCCACGTTGTCGAAGGGCTTCTTCAGAATCACCAGCCGGTCGGACAGCCCGATTTTGGCGATCAGGTCCTTCCACGCGTAGTCCGAGTACGCCGTGCAGATGACGACCTGCAGGTCGGGCTGGGCTTCCCAGAGCTTGAGGGTCGTCTCCAGGCCGTCCCATCCCGGCGGCATCCGCATGTCGACGAACGCCATGGCGTAGGGCCGCCCGGACGCGAGCGCTCCGCGCACCATGGCGAGGCCATCCGCCCCCTGGGGCGCGCAATGGACGGTGAAGATCTTGAACTGCCGGACGCTGGAATGGTCGCCAAAGAGCGTGGCCTCGTCCTGGGCCAGCGTGGCGGCCGTGGAGTCCGGCTGGAGGATTTTCCGAAAATCCTCGTGAATGGCGCGGTTGTCGTCGATGACGAGAATCCGGCGATTCTTCTCGTCTGACGGGACATCTGTCGGGAGCTTCTCCATGGCGGCGAAGTGTTTCGCTCTCGTGGGCGGGTGGTGCGCGAACTGAGGGGGCAATCCTACCGGCTCCCGTGGAATCAGGCATGAGGTTTCCCCCTCAAGGCATCGGCCGGCGGCGCCCTAGTGCCGGCGGGCGGGAGAAGTGCGCCCGACGGGTGTACCCGGCGGGTCGCCAGCGCCCGGGCGGGGGATTCCCGCCGCCGGGCGGCTACTTGACGCGGGTCGTCAGCTGGCGCGCCAACGCGACCAGGAAGGCGGTGTCGCCCGGCAGGCTGGCCAGGGCCTCGACCGCCGCCGCCGACTGCTGCCCGGCCTGACTGCGCGATGGTCCGATGCCGTGGAGGCTCACGAAGGTGGCCTTGCCCGCCTTGGCGTCCTTGCCCGGGGTCTTGCCCAGGGTCTGGGCGTCGGCCGTGGCGTCCAGGATGTCGTCGACGATTTGGAAGGCGAGGCCGAGGTGCCGGCCGGCGCGGCGCAGGGTGTCGCGCCGGTCGGGATCGGCGCCGCCGATGATGCCGCCCATCACCAGCGCGGCCTCGATCATGGCGGCGGTCTTGTTGAGGTGGATGAACTCCAGCCCGGCGGCGGTGACCTTGCGGTCGGTTTCAGCCAGCAGGTCGGACATCTGGCCGCCGACCAGGCGCTCGCTGCCGGCGGCGTGGGCCAGCTCGCGCACCAGGATCTGCGCGACCGGCGCGGGGTAGCCCGTCGCGAGCAGCGCGAAGGCGTGCGTCAGCAGGGCGTCGCCGGCCAGCAGCGCCGTCGGCTCGTCAAACGCCTTGTGGCAGGTGGGACGCCCGCGGCGGAGATCGTCGTCGTCCATGCACGGCAGGTCGTCGTGGATCAGCGAATAGGTGTGGACGCACTCGACGGCGACGGCCGCCGGCAGCGGCTCGTGGCGGCCGGCCGGGTCGAACAGCTCCGCCGCCGCCACCAGCAGCACGGGGCGGAGGCGCTTGCCCGGGGCCAGCGCGGAGTAGCGCATCGCCTCGTGCAGGCGGGCGGGCGGCGTGGCGGCGGGCGGGAGCAGCCGGTCGATGGCCCGCTCGACGCGCTCGGTGCGCGCGGCCAGGCTGGCGGCGAAATCGGCGGAGGGTTTGCGGCGCGTCATGCGCGAATGGGTCGCAGGTTCCGCAATGCCATGACGGCCCGGGATTGCCAACGCTTATGTGGCGGCGGCGGGCGGGCCGCGGCATTAGAAGATACTCGCAATGGCGATCAGGGATCTTCATAAGCGGGGCCAATCCATTTCATGCCGACCTACGAATATCTCTGCCAAAAATGCGGCAAGACCTTCGAGGTTTTCCAGTCGATGAAGGAGGCGCCGCTGAAGGTCTGCACCTGCGGCAAGCGGGGCCGGGTCAAGCGGCAGGTGGGCGCGGGCGCGGGCATCATTTTCAAGGGGAGCGGTTTTTATGAGACGGACTACCGGCGCCGTCCGGCCAAGGCGGAGGGCGCCAAGCCCAAGGGCGAGGGCGCGGCGAAAACCGCCGGCGCCACGACCCCGCCGGCCTCCTCCTCCGCGCCCGCCAAGTCCTGATTTCCTGCAGTCCCGAACGAAAGGTGTGCCATGGCCTCCCGCAAGATAGACAAGGACAAGTACGGCCCCGGCTGGGGCGAAGTGATCTTTGGCGCGCTGTTGAGCCTGGTGCTCGGCGCCGCGCTCGCGCTGGGATACCTGGTGGTCAAGCCGGTGGTGCCCGTCGACCGCCTGCCGAAGGATCCGGCGGCGGGCACGGTTTATTACATCGCCGGCAGCCACA
>DATJUU010000052.1:0-5341 GCA_035502155.1 Opitutaceae bacterium | reverse complement strand
TTCCTGTACAAGATGGTGCGCCGCCTCGTCGGCGCGCTCGTCGCGGTGGGCGAGGGCCGCCTGACCCCGGCGCAGGTCGGGGCGCTGCTGCGCGCCGGGGAGCGCACCGCGGCGTTCGCGACCGCGCCGGCCCAGGGATTGTTCCTGGCGCGCGTCCGCTACTGAGCCATGAATGCCTCCGGGGCGATCGCCGAATTCTGGCGGACCGCCGGCGACCTGTTGTTTCCGCCGGTGTGCGTGCATTGCGGCGGGCTGGTGGAGGGCGGCGGCCTGCGGCATCTCTGCCCGCGCTGCGAGCGGCTGGTCGTCGTGGTCCGGCCGCCGTGCTGCCACGTCTGCGGCCACCCCTTTGCCGGCGAGGCCACGGGGGAGCGGACGTGCATGCACTGCGCCGAGCTGGAGCCGGTCTTCCGCGAGGGCCGCACCTGCATCCTGCTGCAGGGGCCGGGCCGCGCCCTGGTGCACGCGCTCAAATACCACCATGCCCCGCACGTCCTGGAGGACATGGCGGTGCTGATCCGCGCGGCGGGCGTCGCCGACCGGCTGCGCGGCGCCGTGCTCGTGCCCGTGCCGCTGCATCCGCGCAAGGAGCGCGAGCGCGGCTACAACCAGAGCCGGCTGCTGGCGGAGGGCTTCGCCGCCGCGGCCGGCGGGACGACGCGGGTGGAGGAGCCGCTGCGCCGCGTCGTCGACACGCCGACGCAGACGCGCCTCGACCGCCGCACCCGCCAGGCGAATTTGAAAAATGCCTTTGCCTTGCGCGCCGGGGCTGCCATAAACGCCGCCGATCGTTACGTTCTGGTTGATGATGTCTTCACCACGGGTTCCACCCTCAACGCCTGCGCCGCGGTGCTGCGGCGCGCCGGCGCGCTGAACCTCGACGTCGTCACCTTCGGCCACGGCTGACCCCCTCCATGCCACATTTCAACAAGCCCCAGTATCCCGCGGTGGTGCGGAAAAAGAAGGACATCCCCAAGGGCGTGTGGGTGAAGTGTCCGCTTTCCGGCGAGATCGTCTTCAACAAGGACCTCGAGTCCAACCAGATGGTGGTGCCGAAGAGCGGCTACCATTTCCGCATCAGCGCCCCGGAGCGTCTCCGGCACCTGCTCGACCCCGGCTCGTTCCAGGAGCTGGCGGCCGGCATCCGCGCGGCCGACCCGCTGGGCTTCGTGGACTCGCAGCCCTATCCCGACCGCCTCATGCGCTACGAGAAGGACAGCGGCCTGGAGGAGGCGGTGGTGTGCGGCACCGGCCGGATCCACGGCATCCCCGTGGCCCTGGCGGTGATGGACTTCCGCTTCTGCGGCGGCTCGATGGGCGGCGCCACCGGCGAGAAGATCACGCGCGCGATCGAGACCGCGCTGCAGGAGAAGATCCCCTGCCTGATCTTCAGCGCGGCGGGCGGCGCCCGCATGCAGGAGGGCATTTTTTCGCTCATGCAGATGGCCAAGACCAGCGCCGCCCTCGCGCGCCTGGCCGCGGCCCGCCTGCCGTACATCTCCATCCTCACCGACCCGACCACCGGCGGCGTCACCGCCAGCTTCGCCACCCTGGGCGACGTCATCCTCGCCGAGCCGGGGGCGCTGATCGGCTTCGCCGGCGCGCGCGTGATCAAGGAGACCACCAAGCAGACGCTGCCGGCCGGCTTCCAGAGCGCCGAGTTCCTGCTCAAGCACGGGTTGATCGACCAGATCGTCACCCGCCTCGAGATGCGCGACCGGCTGCGCGACCTGCTGCAGGCGCTCTTCTTGCGGAAGCAGGCGGAGGCGCCGGCGACTGACGCCGCCTGAGGCGGGCGGCAAAAGACGGCGTGACGCGGGCCGGCCGGCCTGCTGGACTCCCGCCCTCGCATGGATCCGACGGGGACGCTTTCCGACTACGCGGCGGTGCAGGACTACCTGTTCGGCCTCAAGGCGCAGGGGCCGAAGTTCGGGATCGACCGGATGCGGCTGTTCACCGCCGCGCTCGGCCATCCCGAGCGCCGCTACCCCGTGGTCCACGTCGCCGGCACCAACGGCAAGGGCTCGGTGTCGGCGATGCTCGACGCCATCCTGCACGCGGCGGGCCGGCGCACCGGGCTCTACACCTCGCCGCACCTGGTCAAGCTCGGCGAGCGCGTCCAGGTCGACCGCCAGCTCCTGCGGGAGGCGGAGATCGTGGCCTTCACCAACGAGCTGCGCCCGGTGGCCGACGCGCAGGGCCGGGCGAACCCCGACGACCACCCGAGCTTCTTCGAGTTCATGACGGCGATGGCGTTCCTGCAGTTCGCCCGCCGCGGCGTGGACGCCGGCATCATCGAGGTCGGCCTCGGCGGCCGGCTCGACGCGACCAACGTGGTCGAGCCGGCGGTGACGGCGATCACCTCGATCGGGCTCGACCACTGCGAGATGCTGGGGAACGAGCTCGCGCAGATCGCGGCCGAGAAGGCGGGCATCGTGAAGCCCGGGCGGCCGCTCGTGCTCGGCCGCGTGCCGCCGGAGGCCGAGCAGGTCATCCGGGCGATCGCCGGCGAACGCGGCGCGCCGGTGCACTCGGTGCGGGCGGAGTTCGGCGAGGCGATCGAACGCTATCCGCGCACGAATCTCGAGGGCGACTACCAGCGCTGGAACGCGGCCACCGCCACGCTGGCCGCGCGCCTCCTGCCCGCGGCCTGGGGTGTGACCGACGCCGTGATCGCGCGGGGATTGCTGCACACCAACTGGCCGGGGCGCTGGCAGCGCGTCGCGCTCGGCGGCCGGCCGGTGATCCTCGACGCCTCGCACAACCCGGAGGGCGCGCAGGTGCTCGACGCCAACCTCACCCGGCTGGCGGCCGAAACCGGCCGGAAGCCGGTGATCGTGACCGGCGCGCTGGGCGAGCAACGCGCCCGGGCGATGCTGGAGGTGATCGCCCGGCACGCGGCGGAGATCCACCTGGTCATCCCGCACCAGGCGCGGGCCTGCGGTTTCGCCGAGCTGGAGCACTGCCTGCCGGCGGGCTTCGGCGGCCGGGTGGCGCACGCGACCGTGGCCGAGATCTTCCCGGCGCCCGGCCAGGTGGCCGTCGGCGGGCCGGAGGACACGGTGGTCGTGACCGGCTCGATCTACCTGATCGGCGAGGTGTTCGAGCGGATCGAACCCGGCCGCGGCGCCGGCGAGGGCCGGCTGCAGGATTTCTAGGTCCGGCGCGCCGCCGTCAGAAGCCGGCGGCGCGGATGATCTCCGCCGTCGTCGGCACGTCCTTGATGATCTGGTCGGGCAGGGGTCCGACGCCGAGGTAGCGCAGGTTGGGCAGGGGCGCCGGCCACTCCCGGCCCTCGTAGGCCACGTCGAGCACCGCCTTCATCATCGCGCCAACGTAGCGCCGGGCGTTGCGCGGCAGGTCGGCAAAGTGGCGCACCTCCGCGATGTCCTCGGCCCAGCCGGGGCAGCGCTGGTACACCGGGCGGAGCGTCTTGCGCACGGCCTCGTTGCGCGGCACGTGGCGGTGGACGCGCCCGTCGGGCGCCTCGTAGGCGGTGCAGACGA
Source organism: Opitutaceae bacterium (assembly GCA_035502155.1). Classification (GTDB taxonomy): domain Bacteria; phylum Verrucomicrobiota; class Verrucomicrobiia; order Opitutales; family Opitutaceae; genus Fen-1467. The sequence goes on along the minus strand of DATJUU010000052.1, from coordinate 1,835 downwards.
GCAGCTCGCCGCGCCAGTCGCCCGCGTGGGTGAGGGCGTCGAGCTTGTTGATCATGAGATCGTGAAAGCCGCCGTAGCGTAGGGCGTCGCCCTTCTCCACCGCGTCGTACCAGCCAACCATGCGCTGGCGCCCGGTGGTCGAGCCGTACTCGAGCTGCTTGAGCCGCGCGCAGAGCGGATGGGAATCCTCCATCTGGGTGAGGAACGTGTGCGTGCCCACCTTGGTGTCGTAGGCCTTGGCCACCCCGAAGGCGTGGAAGCGTTGCAGCGGGATGCCGGCCGACTGGAAGAACTCCGGCGTGAAGGTGTGCGAGGCCGTGACGTTGGGCGAGAAGCCCTGGCGCTTGTCGAGCCAGTACGACTGGCCGAACTCGCCGATGATCGAGTGCCCGGCGTCGAGCTCGCGCAGCACCAGCTCGCGCACCTCGCCGATCTGGCGGCTGAGCGCGGTGCCCGCGCGCCAGTAGGCCTCGGTGAGCCGTTCGAGGTTGAGCGTGAACGGCTCGGGTCCGAGGAAGCGGTTGAAGTCGAATTCCTCCGCGGGGAAGTCGCCCTGCTCGATGCTCTCGCGGTTGGCGCGCTGCTCGGCCTCGGTCAGCCGCTGGAAAAAGCCGCGCCAGGCCGCCTCGCTCACGCGGCACACGTGGCGGATGGTGTGCAGGGCGCGGTCGGCGCGCTGGGCGAGCTTGCGGGCAAAGTAATTCGGGCCGGCCTGGAAGTCCGAAAAACAGATCTGCCATTGGGCGACCTCGTCGACGTAGGCCGGGGTGATGCCGCGGCCGGTCGAGCCGCGCGGCTCCTCGCGGAGCACGTTGGTGCGGTAGTCCTCCCAGGCGAGGTCGAGCAGGCGGTGGGTGAGGTCGGCGACCAGCGTGCGCTCGTCGATCAGCAGCCGGTCGAGCACGGCGTAGCCCTTGCGCTCGAGCGGCCGGGTCTCCCACCAGATCTTGCGCGGGTCGGCGACCACGCCGCTGCCGATGCAGAGGTGCGGGATGGTGGAAACGGCGACGCCGCAGGGCAGGAGATTGAACTTGAGGCCGGCGGCGGTGTGGCCGGAGTTGGCGCCGCCGTTGACCTTGAGCACGACCGAGACCGGGGCGGGCGAGGTGCGCAGCTCCTCGGCCACCTCGGGAATCAGGCGGCCCTTGCCTTCGTCGCCGAAGCTGATGCCGACGTCGGCGATGATCTGGCTGCGAAACGGAGTGAGGGACATGAATCGCGGCAGCCAGGAATTTCCGACCCCCCTGTTGCCAGAAAGGTAAAAGGCGACGCGCCCCGGCGGAGCAAGGAAAAACCGGATTGGCGATACCGGATACCGGAGAGAGACCAGAGGTCAGAAGTCAGAGGTCAGGGTGCGAAACCCAAAACCCAAAACTCAAAACCCAGAACCCTGAACCGGACCGCTCCCGCGGCTACGCGCTGGTCTTGGTCGACACCTCGATCACGTCGTGCGGCGCGGCCTCCTTCTGTCCGGCGGCGGTGACGTGCACGTAGCGGGCCTTGGCCTTGAGCTCGGCCAGGGTGCGCGCGCCGAGGTAGCCCATGCCGGATTGCAGGCCGCCGATGAGATCGGCGAGCACCAGGTCGACCGAACTGGAGACTTCCTTGAGGGCCTCGATGCCCTCGGCGGAGATCTTGCGCGTCGTGTCGTCGCGGTCGTGGCCGTAGCGGGCGGCGGAGCCGGCCTTCATCGCGGCCAGCGTGCCCATGCCCCGGTACTGCTTGTAGAGCTTGCCATTGATCTCGAGGATCTCGCCCGGCGCCTCGCGGCACCCGGCGAACAGGCCGCCGCAGATCACCGCGTCGGCGAGGGTGAGCGCCTTGACGATGTCGCC
>DATJUU010000051.1:0-10216 GCA_035502155.1 Opitutaceae bacterium | reverse complement strand
GACCGCGCCGGGCCACCTGGTGGCGGCGTGGTTCGGCGGCACCAAGGAGCGGAATCCGGACGTCTGCATCTGGGTCGCGCGCCGCGAGGACGGCCGGTGGCGCGAGGCGGTGAACGTCGCCGACGGCCGGCAGCCGGACGGGTCGCGCCTGCCGACGTGGAACCCGGTGCTCTTCCAGCCGCGCGGCGGCCCGCTCGTGCTCTTCTACAAGGTCGGCCCGGCGCCGACCCTCTGGTGGGGCATGATGATGACCTCGCCGGACGGCGGGCGGACGTGGAGCGCGCCGCGGCGGCTGCCGTCCGGCGTGCTCGGCCCGACGAAGAATCCGCCGGTGCTGCTGCCGGACGGCGCCTGGCTCTGCCCGTCGAGCACCGAAAGCATCCTCGGCCCGTGGCGGGTGCACTTTGAGCTGACCCGCGACGCGGGCCGGACATGGCGGATCATCGGGCCGGTCGGCAAGGGACCCGGCCTCGAGGCGATCCAGCCGGCGGTGCTGGTCCACCGCGACGGCCGGCTGCAGGCGCTGTGCCGCACGCGCAACGGCATGGTCGCCACGACGTGGTCGGCCGACGGCGGCGCGCACTGGGGCGCGCTGGCTGCGACGGCGCTGCCCAACCCCGACTCCGGCATCGACGCGCTGACCCTCGCCGACGGCCGGCAGCTGCTGGTCTACAACGATGCGGGACCGGCGCCGGGCCAGCGGGCCAAGGGCCCGCGCTGCCCCCTGGATGTGGCGCTGTCGGACGACGGCGTGACCTGGCGCCACGTGCTGACCCTGGAGTCGGCGCCGTGCCCCAACGGCTACGCCTATCCGACCGCGATCCAGTCCGCCGACGGGCTCGTCCATGTCGTCTACACCTGGAACCGCCAGCACATCAAATACGTGGTGCTCGATCCGCGGGATTTCGAACGCTGAATTTCAGTTGCATCACGGATCGCACGGATTTTCACGGATTTGTTCTTACAGGAGCAAACGGAAGGAACGGAGAGGATGGACCGAGCTCTCGGTTCTCTCCGTTACCTCCTGTGAAAAAAGGACAAGAATCCAGATTCATCCGTGTACATCCGTGAAATCCGTGGTGAAGAAGGATCCGCTAGCGGGTCACGGATTCAAGGAACCAGGCGATGGCGTAGGTCGAGAGTTGCGTGCCCGGTCCGTCGAAATTGAGCGTGTCGAAGGCGTGCGAGTCCCAGGGGAGTTCGAGCAGCAGGTTCGGCCGGCCGGCGGCGGTGAGCCGGGTGGCCAGCCGCGCGCTGTAGGCCACCGGCACCAGGGAGTCCAGCCGGCCGTGGATGAGCAGGGTGGGCGGGCTGGCCGGCCCGACGAGGGTGATGGCGCTGGCGGCGGCGTAGGCCGCCGGCACCTCGCTCTCCGTGCCGCCGAGGTATTTCGCGACGATCTGCTCCGCGGTCCAGCCGCGCAGCCGGAAATTCATATCGCCGCCGTTGAGGTCGCCCGAGCGGAAGCGGAGGTCGCTCGGCCCGTAGAAGGCGATGACGCCGCGGATGCCCGGGTCGCGGGCCGCGTACGCCGTGGCCTCCGCGAGCTGGCCGCCCGCCGACCGGCCGAGGAGGACGAACTTCTGCGGATCGATGCCGAGCCCGGTGGCGTGGGTGCGCAGCACCGCGATCGCCGTGAGCACGTTGCGCCGCTGCGCCGGCCAGACGTCCTGCGGCACGAGGCCGTAGTCAATGGTGGCGACGGCGTAGCCGTGCCGCGCCAGCCAGGCGGTGTACGGCCGGCGGTCGCGATGGCCGCCGCCGACCCAGCCGCCGCCGTGGAGGACGACGATGCAGGGCGCCGGGGCGCGGCCGACGGCGCGGTAGAAGTCGAGCCCGAGCCCGGGGGCGACGAAGCCTTCCTTGGGCGCCACCGGCGCGGGCGGATCGGCGAAGAGCGCCGCCACTGAGAACGGCGCGCGGTCGGGCGCCGCGGGCCCGAAGGCGGCCGCGAGCCGCGCCGGGAGCATCCGGCCGAGCCACCACGCCTGCGCCGCGGGCGTGGCGAGGAGGGCGAAGGCGGCGAGGCAGCCGGCGAGCGTGGCGATCGTGAGCCGCGCGTGGCCGCGCCGGAGCAGCCAGGCCAGCAGGGCGATCGCGGGCGGCAGCCAAAGGAGCCGGTAGCCGGTCTCGCCGACCTGGTTCGTGATCAGCAGGCGGTATTCCCAGGGGATCCAGAGCGGCGCCATCCGCACGGCGAACATTCCGGCCAGCGCGAGGATCAGGGCGGCGGGGAGGAGGAGCCAGCGGAGCACGGCGGCCAGGCGGCGGGCCATGCGCCAAGGGAAGCGGCGGCTGCGGCGCCGACAATCCCAAAGACGGCCGGAAATGGCGGATATCGGATTCTTTTCTTACAGAAGGCCGCAAAGGAAGCAGAGTGAACCCCTGGACTTCTTTGCTCCCTTCGCTGGCTTCTGTAGAAATGTTTTCGCGTGCCGGGCGTTCACCGGTTTCCCAGCCAGACCTTCCGGAAATCCATGAAGCCGAGTGGCGACGGATGCCAGTTCCGCACCTCGGGTCGGACGAGGTAGGTCTGCTCGCCGGTGAAGAGCGGGATCAGCGGCGCCTGGTCGAGCAGGATCGCCTCGGCCTGCTGGAACAGCTCGTAGCGGCGGGCGTTGTCCGCCGTGCTCCCGGCCGCGGCGATGAGCCGGTCGTAGGCGGGATCGCTCCAGCCGGCGTAGTTGCTGCCGTTGTCGGTGACCAGGGTGTCGAGGAACGTCGACGGGTCGGCGTAGTCGGCGATCCAGCCGGAGAAGGCGATGGTGTAGTTCTTCGTGCGCTGGTTGTGGTAGAGGGTGCGCTGCTCGAGCTGCGCGATGGTGATGTGCACGCCCAGCTCGCGGACCCACATGGACTGGATCGCCTCGAGCACCCGCAGCGAGCCCTCGCTGGCGTAGCTCTGCACCTCGAAGGTGGGCAGCCCGCGGCCGCCGGGATAGCCGGCCTCGGCCAGCAGGCGCCGCGCCGCGGCGAAATCGTCGGGGATGCCTGCGCGGCAGGTGTACCCGGCGCAGTCCGGCGGCGTGAGCGAGTGCACCGGGGCGCGCGAGCCGGCGAGCACGTCGCGCGAGATCGCCGTGCGGTCGACCGCCAGCGCCAGGGCGCGGCGGAGCTTGGGGTTGTCCAAGGGCGGCCGGGCGACGTTGATGAACAGCCAGTAGGTGGCGAGCCGGCTCTCGACGCGCAGCTCCTCGGGATGCTCGCGGCGGTAGAGCGCGATCTTCGCGCTGGGGAGGCCGTAGGTGAGGTCGAGCTGTCCGGCGCGGAACGCGTTCTCCTCCGCCTCGCCGTTTTCGATCGGGAAGAAGATGATCCGCTGGAGCCGCACGTGGGCCGCGTCCCGGTACAGCGGGTTCTTGTCGACGACGATGCGGGCGTCGGGCGACCACTCCTTGAGGACGAAGGCGCCGTTGCCCACGAGGTTCCCGGGGCGCGTCCAGGCGGTGTTCCGGCGGTCGTAGGGGCCGAACTTCTCGATCACCTGGCGCGGCACCGGCAGCCAGGTCTGGTGGGCGGCGAGGCTGGGGAGGTAGGGCGTCGGCTTCTCCAGGGTGATCTGGAGAGTGAGCGGATCGAGCGCCTTCACGCCCACCCGGGAGAAATCGGTGATCTGCCCGGCGTTGTAGGCCTGCGCGTTCTTGATCGGCCAGAGCATGTACGAGTACGAGGACGCGAACGCCGGCGTCAGGATCCGCCGGTAAGACCACACGAAATCGTCGGCCGTCACCGGCTTGCCGTCCGACCAGCGGCCTTCGGGCCGCAGGTGGAAGGTGTAGACGAGCCCGTCCGGCGAGACGTCCCAGCTCGCGGCCGCGGCGGGCACCGGCTGGACGGTTTTCTCGTCGATCCAGGTCAGGGGCTCGAACAGGGCGTAGACGACGTTAGCGTCGGTAAAGGCGGTGATCGCCTCCGGGTCGAGGTCCGCGGGCTCGGCGGCGTTGCCGATCAGCAGCGTCTGGGTCCGCACGGCGACCGCGGCCGCGGTCTGGGGTCGGGTGCAGCCGGCCAGGGCCAGCAGCAGGAGCGACGCGGCCGCCGCGGCGCCGAGCCGGGACAGGGCGGAGGCGGATCGGGTCCCGGGCGAGGTGGTCATGCGCGTGACCGGGGAAGGTGGCCGGTTGCCCGGCCAACGCAAACGGCGCTTCCAAATTGCCGGCGCTGGCGGATGCTGGGCCCGGCTGGGCGCGTCACGCCTTGTTCCACTCGACGAGCGCGGCGGCGACCCAGGTGGGCGGCGGCGCGTCGTAGAGCGCCGTCGCGTCGGAAGCGGTGAGGTCGACGATGAGGCCGGACATCGGGCCGCGAACATAGCGAAAAACCGCGCCGGCGTCCCGGGCGTCGCTTTTGCCGACGACGCAATGCTGGTGCCAGCCCCAGTAGTCGCCGGCGCCGAGGACCCGCAGGCCGTGCTCGATGCTGCGCCGGGCCATGTCCAGCCCGCCGTCGTGCGGCGCGCGGGCGACAAACGGCGGGTCGCCGTAGCCCAGGCCGTGGTGGAAGGCGTCCTCGGTCGACACGACGGCGGCGCCGGCGCACAGCCGCGCGAGCTCGTCGATGCCGGGCAGGCGCTCCGGCTCGCCGCCGGCCAGCCATGGATAGCGCTCGATGACCTCCGGACCCGTGGTGCCGCGGCGCCGGGTTTCCGCCGCCCAGAAATGCCGCCAGCTGGTCAAGGCGTGGTCCTCGCGCCAGGTCTCCGGCCCGGCGAGGCCCGGCCCCTGGATGCCCCACTGGCTTTCCTGCGCCGGGTCGCCGCCCCGGCTGACCCGGATTCGTGCCTGCTCCATCTCCTCGGTGAAGGCGTGGAGCACGCTGATGACCACGACCCGGTCGACACCGCTGTCGAGGCAGGCGTGGACCGCGGCGGCGACTTGGCGGCCGCAATCCTTCACCCCGGCGTGGGGGAACACGAGCACGCCGCCGGCGGCGACCGTTCCGGCCAGGTTCCAGCGCCGCGCCTCGTCCAGCAGGCGGAGCGTGCCGGCCTCGCCCAGCGCGGCGTGATCGCGGGCGTATTGGGCGTGGATCCGGGCGCGGAGTTGTTGGCGGCTGTCCATGAGATGGTGGGCGGTCGCGGCCGCCCGGGGCTCAACGGGGCGGAGCGGGCGGGCGGTGCAGGGCGGCCTTGAAGAATTCGCCGGCGGGGGTGAGCGCGAACCCGTCGAAGCTCTTCAGCAGCTTCGGGCCCCAGTCGGGGTCGAAATCCCACGCCAGCCAGCCGATGCCGCGCTCCTCGAGGTAGCGGGTGATGCGCTCGCCGTAGCGGTCGGCGTCGTCCGCCTCGCCGGGTTTGAGGTTGAAACCGATCTCGGTGGCGATCACCGGGTATTTTCCCGCGGCGAATCCGAAGTCCTCGTCCCAGCGTGGCTCCCACGGCTGCGGCCGCTTGTTGGGATAGGGGTGGGTGACGTAGCCGATGCCCTCCGCGCGGACCGGGTCGTTCGTGATCGGGCCGAGTTCGTAGGCCCAGTCGAAACCGGCCACGAGCGGGACCGCCTGCGCGCCGCAGGAGCGGATGACGCCGATCATCTCCTCGTTCAGCGCGCGCCAGTCCGACCAGTCGACGGTGCCGAGCATGCCGCGGAACCGGGTGGGCTCGTTGAAGAGCTCGAAGAAGGCCACGGTGTGGTGGCCGCGGAAGTGCACGGCGATTGTCCGCCAGAAGTTGAGCGTCTCGGCGGTGCTGGTGTCGTACATCGGCGCCTGGAACATCCCGGTGCGCAGGTTGCCGATGGAGTGCCAGTCGATGTCGACGTAGATTCCCTGGTCCGTGCACCAGTCAACCGCCTGGTCGAGGAGCTTGAGGTATTCCGCCGGCGTGCGCTCCCGCCAGGCGATGGGATGCACCGGGATGCGCACGAGATTGGCGCCGAAATCCTTGACCGCGGCGAACAGGGCCTCGTTCCAGTGGCCCTGGCCGGCCAGCTTGTCCGGATCGGCGATCGACACGCCGCGAAACAGGACCGGGGCGCCGGCCGGGTCCACGAAGCGGTTGCCCTTGACCGAGATCAGCGGCAGCCGCGCGGCCTTCGGGTTCGGCGCCGGCGGGTGCCAGATGTTCGGCTGCGCATACCAGGGCGCCGCGGCGGGCGGGGCGGACTGGCCCGGGGTCGGTGGGGCGGACTGGCCCGCGGCCGGGACGCCGGCGAGCGCGAAGCCAAACAGGCAACCGGGAAGGCAGCGGGCGCGCTTCATCGAGGGGCGGTTGGGGACGGTGCCGGGCGGCGGCACCGCCGAAAGCACGCCGGTCGGTCCGGTGGCTGTCAACGGGGAAAGGCGGGACACCGGCGCGCCCGGCGGTCGCGCCCTGCCGCGAGTCGGTCGGGAAAGGCAGGGACGGACCGCTGGGCCGTCCGCCCGGGCATCACCGCCGCTGCATCGGACCGCGCGGCGGGCGGCCGATGTGCGCCGGGGCGTCGTGGGGCAGGGCGTCCCCGCAGAGCTCGAGGATCTCGATCGTCTGCAGCCCGGTCTGGGCCGCCTCGTTGGTCGAGACGGTCGGATCCTCTTCCACCACGTTGAGCGTGTCGGGGCCGCGCAGGGTCTTCGGATGGGCGATGCCGGCGCCCTCATTGAGGATCATCGCGACCGCCTTATCCGCGAACGCCTTGTCGCCGGTGTGTGCGTAGGCGTAGGCGGCGAGGCGCGGTCCGCTCTGGCCGCGGATCACGTACTTCGCGTCCGCGCCCTCGGTGCCGGTGGTGCGGTCCTGGGTGAGGATCTCGGCCGGGGCGTCGCCGATGCGGCAGTACTGCAGCCACGCCGTGGCGAAGTCCTTGCGCCCGAGGAGCGGCACGAGCTCGAACATCACTTCGCCGCCGCCCTGGATGGTCGCGAGGTTGTAGCTCACCGGCACCTGACCCTTGGTCACCGGGTCGCGAACCGGCGTGAGCCGGCCCGTCTTGAGGTCGAAGCCCATGAGCTGCGCCCCGCCGCCCTTGAGCGGCCCGAGGCCGCCGTTGGGCAGGTCGGGATTGAGCCCGTGCAGATCGCCCGTCTCGAGCCAGTACGGCATCGCCACGATCGAATCGACGCCCGCGAGGATGCGGTCGCGCCAGTGGGTGTCGCCGGTGCGCTCCCACTCGGTCATCCAGTTGCCCGCGAGGGCGAACCAGTCGGGACCGATGCGGAGATGCGGGCCGACGTCGGCCTCGCCCGGCACCGGCGGCGCCGCCTCGCGCATCGGATCGTACCTGGTGATCGCCACGTCCGCCTGGTGGGCGACCTGGTCCATGATGTCGCCGGTGCGCTCATCGGTCGTGAGGTAGTAGAAGATCCGCCAGTGCGCGGCCTGGCTGATGCGCACCTCCTTGGCGCCGTCGCCCCACTTGACGACGTTGTGACGCGAGCCGAGCCCGGCCATCGGGCCGAGGTGGTAGACGTCGGTCTCGCTCGTGTTGCGCGTGTGCGCCTCGGCGAGGCGGAAGACGTCCGCGCGGCCGGTGCGCAGAAAGCTGTACCAGAGCCACAGCGGCGCTCCGAGCTCGGTGTTGTCCCACGCGTGGCCGCCCCAGTCGTAGTGCCACTTGTGCCGCGGCGCGGAGTACGAGTGCATGAAGTCGCCGTACTGCCAGAAGCCGTACCAGTTCCGGCCGTCGACCTGGTGCTCGTAGTAATCGAGCACGGAGTCGAGCCCGTCCTCGAGCGCGGCGCGGAACGGTGTCGAGCGGTCGACGAGGCTCCAGACGCCGAACACGCCCGTCGCGTGGAGGTACGCCGGGGTGGCGACGAGCAGCGGGCGCCTCGTGCCGGCCTCGGCCTGTGCGACCGCGTCGGCCTTCGCGGGCAGCGCGCCCGCCGGATAGAGCGTCAGCTCGCTGGTGCGCGCCACGCCGTAGGCGGTGCTGAACCCCGGCTGCACGTCCTCGTAAGAGGCGTTGAGGCCGTGGGCGACGGTGTCGTAGTGACGCAGGTCCATCTCCGGACCGTCCGGCGCCCAGAGCCACGCGATCAGGCTGGCCGCCGGCTGGGCGGCGTGGCGCACCTCGAGCCCGGCGGGATAGGACTGCCAGAAGTTCTTCACGCTCACGCCGAGGCCGCCGTGGAGGTCGCCGACGAAGGCGTAGCCGTCCGCGCGCGTGCCGGCGTCGGAGGCGAGCCAGGTGCTCCGCGGGTTGGTGCGCTTGACGATGGTGAAGCCATCGGGGCTGGTCTGGGACAGCTTGAAGTCGTTCCAGACGGCGTTGTCCTTGAAATCGCGCCACGGCGTGAACGGCCTGCCGGCCTCCTGGTCGAAGTTGCCGCCGCCGGGCTGCAGGGGCTCGGACCAGAGCCCGCCGTCCGCGCCGGCAAAGCGCACGTACCGGGACTCGGGGCTGTCGCGCAGCGGCACGGTGAACTCCACGCCCAGACCGCGGATGAAGTCCTTCTCCTGGTCGCCGTCGAAGATGAAGGTGTGCACGAGGCGCACCGCGGCGGCGCCGGAGTAGAAATAGAGTCGCACGGTGAACGGAAGCCATTCGCGGCCGGAGGCGAGCCGGTGCACGCCCTCGAGCTTTACGACCGCCCGCACCGGGCCGGACTGCTCGACGGTAACCTTCCGGACGAGGCTCTCGAACGTGACGCGCGGCGGAGTGTCCGTCGGGTTGGTCGCGGGGCCCTCCTGCACGATGCCGACGAGGCGGCCGGCGCTCGCGACCTCGCGGCCGCCGACGCTCAGGGAGGCGATGAGGTCCGGGGTGCCCGCGTTGATCACGCAGGTGAGCGCGCCGGTGTCGACCGTGGTCATGTTGCCGTCCTGCACGACGCGCACCTGGCGGGCGGGGGCGGCCGGGGCCCCGGGAGCGAGGGTCAGATCACCGGCGGTGCCGGCCGGCACAACTGCGGCGCAGCCGACCCACTTGAGCGAGCCGTCCGGCCACCACGCCAGCGGCCAGGTCTGCAGCGGCACGGCCCGGCCGGCGGCGTCGGTCAGGGCGAACGTGGCGTTGGACGGCACGGCGCCCGCGGGCCACGGCACGCCCCAACTCACGCCCTGGGCGGAGCCGGCGGGCGGCTGGTCGAGCCAGTGGAGGGCGACGGGCGCGGCGGCGGCGCGGGCGGGGTTCGGGACGGCGAGGCTGGCGAACAGCACGGCGGCGCATAGCGACGCCAGGGAGGATTTCAAGGCGGGGCTCATGGGGAATCCGATAAGAAACGCGATTCGTGCCGCGGCTCAAACGGCCAGAAATCGGCCAGTTCGATCACGCCGGATGGCGCATTCCTTTTGACCACGGATTTCACGGATGGGCACGGATTTTTCTGCCCAACCGCTAATCGGCGCTAATCCTCACTAGTCTTCTTCACGAGAAGATCGAAGATCGGATCACCGATCTTGGACCGAAGAAGGACTTCCTCCTCGATCCAATAGGATCAGCGACGATTAGCGTGCATTAGCGGTTCAAAAAAAGCATCCGTGCCCATACGCGGAGTCCGTGGTGAAAGGAAGTCCGGCGTCCGCGATCCTCGATCGGCGCTTGTCTCGCCGCGGGCCGGGATACACTGCTCTGCCATGAGCATGAAACAAGTCCGGCTGGGGTCCCAGGGCGCGGTGGTGTCCCGACTGGGACTGGGCTGCATGGGCATGAGCGAGTTCTACGGGGAGCGGAACGACGCGGAGTCGGCCGCCACGATCCTGCGGGCGCTGGACCTGGGGATCAATTTCATCGACACCGCCGACACCTACGGGATCGGCGACAACGAGGAGCTGATCGGCCGGACGATCCGCGGCCGGCGCGGCGAGGTCTTCCTCGCCACCAAGTTCGCCAACGTGCGGACCAAGGAGAACCCGAACCACTGGTCGATCAGCGGGCGGCCGGAATACGTCCGCGCCGCCTGCGAGGCCTCGTTGCGGCGGCTGGGGACCGACCACCTCGACCTCTACTACCAGCACCGGGTCGATCCGCAGACGCCGATCGAGGACACGGTCGGCGCGATGGCGGAGCTGGTGCGCGCGGGCAAGGTGCGCTTCCTCGGGCTTTCGGAGGCCTCGCCGGCGACGATCCGCAGGGCGCACCGGGTGCACCCGATCACGGCGCTGCAGACCGAGTACTCGCTCTGGGAGCGCCACGTGGAGGCGGAGATCCTGCCGGCCGTGCGCGCGCTCGGCATCGGCTTCGTGCCCTACAGTCCGCTGGGGCGCGGCTTCCTCACCGGCACGATTTCGGATCCGGCGAGCCTGGGGCCGAAGGACGCGCGGGCGCAGCGCTATCCCCGTTTCACCGCGGAGGCGGTG